>JAJZCS010000255.1 GCA_021829055.1 Pseudomonadota bacterium | reverse complement strand
ACAACGCCGTGCGCCCGCACAGCAGCCTCAACTACTTGACCCCGCACGAGTTCAAGCGGCAACATCACCCCATCCCAACCCGAGCCGTTTTATAGGAATAACTGGCTCGAAAAAAACGAGCAGGTCAGGGGGACCCCATGCATCGCAGACGCCAAGGCTACACGCCATGCGCGCAAAGGCGCAGGGCGCAATGTGCGGACTTGCCGTCAGCGTGATGGAGCGGCAGTGGACTCGCGCACGATCAGGCGGGGGCTCAGCATGCTGAGCACCGGCCTTTCGCCGTGAAGCAGTTGCAGCATAGCTGTGGCCGCGAGGGTTCCCATTTCGTGACTCGGCTGGTGGACCGTGGTGAGCGGAGGGATGGCGTAGACCGAGGGCTGTAAGTCGTCGAAACCAATTAGCGAGACGTCATCAGGAATGTGCAGTGCATGTCGGTAAAGTGCGAGCGCTGCCCCAAATGCCATCTGGTCATTGGCGGCGAAGATCGCAGAAAATTTCTTTCCTTGGCTCAACAGGCCCTCGACGGCGCGAAGACCACTCTCTTCGGAAAAGTTGCCGGGAACAACCAACGCTTCGTCAATGGCGACACCCCGGGCTAGCAAAGCTGCTCGATAGCCGCGTTGTCGCTCAAGGGCATCCTGATGCGCCGGGTCACCGGCTATAAACACAATGCGCCGGTGACCAAGCTCAATGAGGTATTGAGTGGCCTGCTCGGCCCCTTCAAAATTGCTGAAATGTAACGAGGCGACATTCGGCGCCTGTAGCGAGCGTCCGGTGATCACCACTGGCAGGTTTCTCGCCAATGAACACACATCCGCGTCATCGACGCGCCCATCAAGAATGATGATCCCGTCAACACGGCGCGCGCGCAGCAAATCAAGACACCGGGCCTCCTCCAGTTGGTTCCACTGACCACTGATGAACAGGGGCGTATAGCCAACCTTCTGGAACTCAATTTCGATGCCACGCAGCGCAGCGCCGTAAAACGGACTGTCGAGCGACTGGGTGACAACCCCAATACTCAGTGTGCGTCCTCCAGCAAGCCCGCGAGCCACAGGATTTGGGATGAATCCTAATCGATCTATCGCGCTATTTACCGCTTGCCTCTTAACATCCGCAACCCCCGCGGTGCCGTTAAGAATTCTTGAAACGGTGCTTGGCGAGACTCCTGCTGCCTTCGCCACCATTTCAATCGTTACAGGCATTTGCCCCTGCGCATCAATTTCTAGCTTGCCACTGATGGACTGACTTTTACCGGGCCTGGATTCCATTGCGAATTCCTTTTAACTTCAACGATTGCACCCAGACGTTTGCTTATTTTGAGAAAAGCCGCCGAGCCGATGTATCGGTGGCTGCCTCTCGCTTGACGCATCATGCTCAACCGCATCAGGCTGGTCCGACCCCGCCGCCGGCGACACTACAACGGCAGTGCGCGCATGGTTTGAATTTTCCGGACTGCCTTCGGCTCTTGATGACAGGCCGTACGCGTTACCTGCTTTTGGCAACCGCCGGGTTCCGCGATGGAAGCCCAGACTTTGGATAAATTGATCGAAAGCTGGATGCCACGCTCCAGGGTTGCGGTTGAAGATGAAGTGACCATTGTTTTTATCGGCGGGTAACGTCACAAACTCACCGCGGCCACCCGAGTCGGTAAAATCACGAAACCATATTTTCGGATAGATAGGGCCCCATAATCGATCATTGACGCTGTACATCCACAGCGTGGGCAAGCGGTTTGAACGCCCATAGGCGGCGAACGTCTCACTCATCTGATCCGGACGGCAAGGATGATCCACATGACGAACCGAATCACCACCGTCACCTCCCGAAATATTGATTGCGGCAACGACCCCTGGAATGCGGGCGGAGGCAACCGCGATCGCTGCAACACCACCGAATGAATCCCCGACTACCAAGCCTCGATCCCGATCGACGTCTAGAAAATTACCAGCGAAATCAATGACTTGTCTTGTCTCCTCAACGACAGTTGTCATGCCTTGGCTGAAGTCCTTATCAAAACAGTCTCCCGTGTACTCGAGATCGGGGCCGCCTGTGATCCCATACCCTACCCTCGTAGGAATCAAAACAACGAAGCCCAGCCCCGCAAAGTAGCTTGCATTGCCGGGGAAAGTGACTTGGCCTAATCGAATGCGCGCGTCCACGCTAGCGGGCCGCCCATGCAAAAGAACCAGGAACGGCCGGCGGCGGCCTTGGCGATCTCGCACAACAGTCAAGACGAGGTCCTGCTTCACCATTTGACCGAATCCATTTCGCAGGCTCACCGGCACCCTGAACGAGTTTTGCTTTACCGTTGAGCTCGGGAACGCAAAACCCGCGGCCGGAACAATCCAAAGAAGAAACACTTGGACAGTTCGCATGACGAGGTGCTTCGGGCTACTTCGCCATTCCTCCTGCCCGCCCCTTCGGTACGATCCTTCGCGATGTTGGCTCGTGTTGGGCCCGATTTCAAGGTTGAACGGGCCCCTGTTGTTCGGCATGCCAAAGCTCCTGTGTCGATCCACACGCAACAAGCCTAAGCCGCGCGTGCGGGTAAATCCGTATTGGCGACAACCGCTTTAAATACTAAAAAGGGTCATGTGAAAGCGGTTTCAGAATGCGCTTTCGGCACTTATCGTACTCTTGCTTGTCCAGCAGCCCTAGGATTGGGCTTTACAGAATCTGATCATCCAAGGAGAAAGGAATGAAGGTCACATCGACGCTCGCTCGCGGGGCACTCACAGTGTCTGTCCTCACCGCTGCGACCGCCATCCTGGCGGCCTGCGGCGGCGGCAGCACTGTACCGCTCGGGGCCATCACGGGCACAACCAGCAGCACAACGGGTACGACAACCGGAACAACCACGACCAGCGGTGGTGGCGGCACCACGGTCACCCAATCGCCTTACCTTCTCTTTGCGAATGACTACATCACTTACGCCAGCCAGGCCCCGGACAGTGCATTCCTGCATTCGATCCAAGGCGGCGACGTGATAACAGGGTTCGGTGGCAATTACACCTATGGGAATTACTCGTCTCCACAGACGGATATGAATCGTACAGGTTTCTACAACTTGCAAGCCCAAGCCAAGGCCACCGCCCCCACGACGGCTGGTGACTATGAATATGTCGCCGTATTGGCACCCGGCAATTCGACCTTTGATATTAGTCAATCCAATAGCTTGCTAATTACGATGGGCAATACGGTCGCCCCTTCGTCCACCGGCTCGACAAATGGCGGCCACGCTAACGTGTTGACGGTCGATATCAATAATGCTGTAGGAACAAAGCCGGCTACCGGTGACTGCTCGTACGACCAGACTCTCAGTTCGGTAGGGCCTAGCCAATTATCTGCCACTGGTGTTCGCAATTACGCCATTCCGTTATCATCCTTTACATGTACGGTTGGAAGCATGACGACTCTGCAATCGACAGGCATTACTGCCGTTGTCGTCAAAATTGTCGGCAACAAGAACCCGAATGTCGTCGCGAACGAATGTTGACTGGGTATTT
>JAJZCS010000254.1 GCA_021829055.1 Pseudomonadota bacterium | reverse complement strand
TCAACGTGTCGATGCGACAGGAAACGCGCATACGTTGGTTATTGTTCAAGGATTTGTCCGGAACCAGGGAGACGCGTGGCAATGGATCGTGGGGGTGCTGGCTAGAGCGGTCGACGAAATAATGGTCGCCGACAGATCCGACGAAAATGTGGCGGATTTGTTGTCGCCAGGTGTTGCCTTCGTTGCAGCGATTGGTCGCCGTCTTGCCGAAATGCACGGTACTCTTGCGGCTGCGACAACACATCCAGAGTTTCAGCCTCGCAAGGCGACGAACGCTGATACCGCCGGATGGGGGGCGCATGTGCTTGCACAGCTTGACGCGGCCCGTACCGCGCTCGATCGATCGGTCAATGATGAGGCCGGAGTTACCCGAGAAGATTCGGCGCGCCTTGAACAGTTGCGCTCGAGAATTGCACCATCCATCGGCAAGCACGCGAACGCCGGTATCGGAAGCCTGATGACCCGTATTCACGGCGATTTCCATCTTGGGCAGGTGATTGTTTCCCAAGGTGATGCATTCATTATTGACTTCGAAGGTGAACCGAGCAAGCCGTTGGCCATACGTCGTGCGCACGCGTCGCCGGTACGGGATGTGGCTGGACTGTTGCGGTCTCTTGAGTATGTCGTGGCGGCCGCCGACCATGCGGCTGTTCCGCCGACAGAACGGGGAGCTGAGCGGCGGTCCGCACTGCTGCGTCGGTTCGTAACCGAATCACGGAGTGCCTTTCTTGATGCCTATCGTGCAGAGGCTGCGGAAGCACCATATCCGTGGTTAACGGAAGCGTCTTTTGACCCGCTGCTTGATCTTTTTCTCGTCGAAAAAGCCGCCTATGAGGTTTGTTATGAGGCGGCTAACCGTCCAGACTGGATCGCGACCCCGTTGGCCGGTCTTCTTGCCAGCGCCGAAAGACTGCTAGGAGAAGAAGCTGATGTCACGACTTGACCATCATGGGTTGGAGCCGAACGCCGTTAGCGCAATCGCCGAAGCGCGCCACGGAGATCCATTTTCAGTGCTTGGGCCTCATGACACATTCCAGGGTGTCAGTGTCCGGACCATTCAGCCGGGAGCGCGGCGCGTCGTTCTGATCGCATTTGATGGTACGGAGCGTGCGGAACTTGAGCGGATCCATCCAAATGGAGTGTTTGCGGGCGTGTCACCTGATGGGCGCGACTACCGGCTCCGGATCTACTGGGATAGCGATGTACAGGAGACGTCTGATCCATACCGGCTTGGACCTTTGCTTGGGGAAACCGATATCTACCTTCTTGCAGAAGGACGTCAACTGCGCCTCGCCGAATGCCTTGGTGCCCAGCCAATGACGATCGACGGTACTCAAGGTGTTCGCTTTGCAGTATGGGCTCCAAACGCCACGCGAGTTTCTGTTATTGGCTCGTTCAATGCGTGGGACGGGCGACGGCACCCGATGCGGGTGCGTCACGGTGTTGGTGTCTGGGAATTGTTTGTTCCGGACATCGGACCTGGTTCTCTTTATCGCTTTGAACTTCTGACTCGGGATGGCCGTGTACTTGATAAGGCTGATCCGCTAGCCAAGCAGGTAGAAGGACCGCCTGCTACAGCTTCGATTGTGCTCGGCTCGGAACCGTTTGTTTGGCACGATGCGGAGTGGCTGGGGCACCGCGGCGATGCTCGCGAAGATCGTCCAATCGCGATATACGAGGTTCATACGCAATCGTGGCGCTGCCACCCAGACGGACGGCGCTATCTTTGGCGCGAATTCGGTGAATCTCTAATTCCGTATGTTAAGAATCTCGGCTTTACTCACATCGAGTTAATGCCGGTGATGGCGCACCCGTTTGGAGGCTCTTGGGGCTATCAACCACTGTCACTATTCGCACCGCTCCCTGTCCATGGGACGCCCGCAGAATTCGCTGCATTCGTGGATCAATGTCATGTCGCGGGTCTCGGCGTTATTCTTGATTGGGTGCCGGCACATTTTCCGACCGATGTCCATGGCATGGTACAGTTCGATGGCACCGCGCTGTACGAGCATGCCGACCCGCGGGAGGGTTTTCATCGCGACTGGAACACGCTGATCTATAATTTTGGACGTACGGAGGTGCGTAACTTCCTGATTGCCAGTGCTTTGTATTGGCTTGATCGATACCATGCGGATGCCATACGGGTCGATGCGGTGGCCTCGATGCTGTATCGGGATTATTCGCGCGGGGAGGGCGAATGGATTCCCAATCGCTATGGCGGTCGGGAAAATCTGGAAGCGATCAGCTTCCTGAAAGAACTTGCAGACGTCATTCGGGATTTTGTTCCTGGTGCAATGTTAATAGCGGAAGAGTCGACGGCGTGGCCCGGAGTAACCGCACCGGTCGAATATCGCGGGTTGGGGTTCAGCCACAAGTGGAACATGGGCTGGATGCATGACACTCTACGCTACATGCAGCATGATCCGGTACACCGCCAATATCATCACGACGACATGACGTTCGGACTTATCTATGCCTTCACGGAACATTTTATTTTGCCTATTTCTCACGACGAAGTAGTACACGGTAAAGGCTCGCTTCTGGGGAAGATGCCGGGTGATTATTGGCAAGCTTTTGCAAATCTGAGAACCTATCTTGGATTTATGTGGACCCAGCCCGGAAAGAAACTCCTGTTTATGGGACAGGAATTTGGTCAGTTGGCTGAATGGAATCATGATCGGGAGTTGGACTGGTTTCATCTCGGTGATTCAAACCACCGGGGTATTCAGATTCTCATCAGCGACCTTAACAGCCTTTACCGGAGAAAAGCTGCGTTATCGTCAACAGATTTTAATTCTTCCGGATTTACCTGGATTATCGGTGATGATCGGGCACAAAGTGTGTTTGCATGGGCACGGTACGCCAACCAGCTTCAGTCACCCGTGGATTCAGTTGTGGTCGTTTCGAATTTTACGCCGGTTCCGCGGCTTAATTATCGGATTGGTGTACCGGCCTCGGGTTCGTGGTTGGAGTGCCTGAATACGGATAGCGAACGTTATGGAGGCTCCGGCGTCGGAAACGGAACAGCCATCTCGGCCAACTCCACCCACAGTCACGGGTTCTCCCACTCGATCGTCGTGACGCTTCCGCCGCTTGCGACGATTGTTCTGGAACATGTTCGTAGTTCAGGCTGAAATAATGACTTTCAGTGCGTGTGTCGCCGCCGCGCGAGCGAAGGTATCATACGTGTCCATAACCTGAGCTAATGCAAAACGGTGCGTAATGAGGAGTGATGGATCGAGTTTCTTTGATTGCACAGTCTTCAGGAACATTGGGGTCGTCACCGTATCGACGCGTTGTGTCGTGATAACCACGTTATGAGACCACAGCTGTTCGAGGTGGAGATCAACCTTTGCGCCATGCATACCGCGATATTCGCGATGGTGCCACCAGGAGCAAAGGATCGTGTCCCGCCGCGTGGTGTAGGAGCGGCATCCTGAGCAGTATTGGCTGCGTTATCAGGCGGCCATTTCTGGCAAGCTGACGGTGGTAGTATCGCTTAAAGGTGCGATGG
>JAJZCS010000021.1 GCA_021829055.1 Pseudomonadota bacterium | reverse complement strand
TGGCTCTAAAGCGTTGCGCAGGCGGCCGCCTGCTTGGGCGAGGCGCCGATTGGCCGTGTCGACGTCGACGTTCAAACGAATCATGATGACCGCTGTTTTGACAGCGTAGTTCGCTTGTTCCAGCGTCGTTTCTGCACGACCCTCGTCGCACTTGGTAATGGCACACACGATACGCGTTGCTCGGTCACGCAGCTTTGCGTTGGTGGCCTGCAACTCAACCATGTAGGTGCCTAAGGTTTTTCCAAGACGGATCATCGCGGTCGTTGAGAGGGTGTTTAGCGCAATTTTCTGAGCGGTTCCCGCTGACAGTCGAGTGGATCCGGCGAGAATTTCTGGGCCTGTATCGAGAACGATCAGGTGGTCTGCGGCGTCTGCAATCGTACCGGTCTGGTTGTTGATAATCGCAGCAGTGATGGCACCGATGGTCCTGGCATATGCAAGACCGGCTCGCACGAATTCCGTGTTCCCCGAGGCGGAAATTCCGAGAACGAGATCGGTTGCGTTGAGGCCGTGAGAGTCAAGCGCTTTAATCGCAGCCGCTCCATCATCCTCTGCTCCCTCGGCTGCCCGAGTCAGGGCTGTTTCCCCACCTGCAAGAAGGGGAACGATGATTCCGGGGGGAACTGAAAACGTTGGTCCACATTCGACGGCGTCGAGTACTGCTAAACGGCCTGATGTGCCGGCCCCAAGTGTGAACACACGTCCCGCGTTTGCAATTGTACGGGCTACAATATCAGCGAGTTGGGCGAGCTGTGCGGTTACCCATTGCAGACAAGCGTGGGCAGCGGCTTCCTGATCCAAGAGCGAACGAACAATCACTTCGCTTGGCTGTAGATCAAGGCCCGCGAGATCCGGTCGAGCCATTTCGGTTGGCGCCAGTGATGGAAATGTTTGTTTTGGCGTGCCGATGATGCCATGTACGGCACGACCACCGATCCAGGTTTCGAGAGGTGAAAAGTTATCGTCAAACCAGACGAGATCGGCGCGTGCTCCCGGCGTGATTCGGCCGCGGTCGCTCATACCAAGAGCTCGGGCAGCGGCTGCCGTGGCCGAGCGGAGCGCCGCTTCCGGCGGAATGCCAGCATCGATGAGCCGGGTGAGCCCTTGGTCAAGCGTGATAGCGGCACCGCAAAGCGATCCGTCTGCTCGGCGCGCCGCTCCGTCGCGTAGGATGGCTGTCCCTCCACCAAACGACGCGGTTGCTCCACTCGGGAGGCCGGCTAGGCTAACGGAATCGGTAACGGCGACAGCACGATTGGGGGCGGCACTGTAACAGAGGCGGAGTATTGATGGGTCGAGATGCACGCCATCCGCGATGATGCACATGGAAACTCGAGGATCAGTTAGAGCGATACCGGGGAGGCCTGGCGCGCGGTGGTGTAGCGGGGCCATGGCGTTGAAGACGTGTGTCGCGATGCTGGCGCCCGCGGCGAGAGCGCGGAGCGAGGTGGCAGAATCCGCTCCGGTATGTCCCAAGGCAACGAGAACGCCACACTTGTGCAGTCGGGTGATCGCCTCGAGCGCTCCGGGCAGTTCGGGCGCGATGGTAACCAAACGGAGTATCTGCCTAAGCCTTTCGCTGCCCAGCAAGGCGTTGAGATTGGCTTCCGATGGCGGAACTAGCAGGTCGGCTGGGTGCGCACCCCGATAGGCACGGGAGAGAAAGGGACCTTCCAGGTGCAGGCCGAGTATGGATGCTGCGTCTGCACCGGGATGAGCGGCTGCGATCCGGGAAGCCGACTCGTGCAGCTCGGGAATTGCTGCCGTGACGATGGTCGGGGCAAAGCTTGTGACTCCTTTGGCAGCAAGCATACGGGCGAGGTGGAGAATGTCGGAAGGCTCGGCGGTCGCACAATCAATGCCAAACGCTCCGTTATTATGGATGTCGATAAGGCCAGGGGCAAGAAAGCCGTGATCGAGTTGGACGACATTGCTTGTTGCGCGAAGCTGCCGATGAACGGCGGTAATGCGGCCGGCTTCGAACTCTACGGCAGCGGCAGAGATGAAAACGCCATCAATAAAAAGCCGTGGTGCGGCTATGATCATGGCACAGTTAGCGGGTCAGCATGGGGCCGAGCGGCTTTCCCGCAAAAAGATGTATATGGAAATGCTGGACCTCTTGGTGACTGTCCAGACCGGTATTTGCGAGAAGGCGATAACCTGGCTCTTCTACTCCAAGTTTTCCTGCCACGCTGCCAACCGCGCGTATGAACCCGGCAATCTCGTTGCTGCTGGCGGTTGACGAAAAGTCGCTGAAAGAAATGTACTGGCCTTTTGGGATGACTAGAACGTGAACGGGTGCCTGCGGATTGATGTCGTAGAAGGCGAGCGCGAATTCGTCCTCATAAATCTTCTGACATGGCAAATCACCACGCAGGATGCGGGCAAAGACATTGTCATCGTCATAAGATGGCTTGACGGAAAGGCCCTTTGAACTGGAATTTGTCGTCATGGTATTTTCCGGGTTTCAGCGATTAGAACGGAAACCTTGCGCGCCGTTTTTTCAGCGATGCCACTCACGCCTTCGCGTCGGACCAGTTCGGCCCAGATCTCTTCAGGCCGGATGCCTGAGGCGACCAACATCACGAGAAGATGATAGAGAACATCGGCGGACTCGGCCACGAGAGCTGTTCGGTTTCCTGCAACTGCCTCTATCAGACATTCGACGGATTCCTCACCAAATTTTTGGGCGACTTTGTTGATGCCGCGTGACAGGAGGCGGGCGGAATGGCTGACGAGTGGGTCCGCGTCCTTACGTGAGAGAATCGTCGACCACAGCCGATCAAGTACCCGCGCATCTGGTAGATCGGGATTTAGTGGTGAGACAGGTGGCAACTTCTTGCTTTGCTTCGGCATCAAGGATGGCAGCCCGGCAGGTGTCTGTAGCCGGGCTGTTCCGGAATTGCCGCGCTTCAGCTTGCGCGATTTTAGAGCCCGCGAATCGGGAGCCTTTTTTGCCATGAGGTCGAGTCTAGGCCGACGTGCGCCGGTGCGGCAAGCGCACCGGCAAACCCGCCCGAGCTAGCGCGGATTTCACTTCAGTGATTGTAAATGTACCGAAATGAAACACACTCGCGGCGAGTAAGCCAGTCGCGCCTGCTTTGGCACCTTCCACGAAGTGCTCGAGTTGGCCGACACCGCCGGAAGCGATTAATGGTACGCGGGTTGCGTCGGAAGCTGCGTGCAGGAGCGCGAGATCGAAGCCGCTGCCCGTGCCGTCGCGGTCCATTGACGTGAGCAGGATTTCTCCGGCACCGCGCGCCTCGACTTCGCGGCACCAGGCGATTGCGTCGATTCCTGTTGGTCGGCGGCCGCCATGACTGAAGACCTCCCAGCCACCGCCCGAGTTAGCGCGCGCATCTATCGCCACCACAACGCACTGGCTGCCGAACTTGCGCGCGGCTTCGTTGATTAGATCGGGATGGGTTATGCACGCAGAGTTTATGCTGCACTTGTCCGCGCCTGCCAGCAGTAGGCGACGCATGTCGTCAGTGGTGCGGATGCCGCCACCGACGGTAAGCGGCAGGAAAACGTGGGCGGCTGTTCGGGCGACAACATCAAGGATGGTATCCCGACCCTCGTGGCTTGCTGTAATATCCAGGAACGTGAGTTCGTCAGCACCGGCTGCGTCGTAGATGACCGCCTGTTCGACTGGATCTCCCGCGTCGCGCAGCGATACGAAGTTCACGCCTTTGACAACCCGGCCATCCTTGACATCCAAGCAGGGAATGACGCGGAGCTTCAGCATGTTGCGGCGGCCAAGGCAATCTTTGGCACAAGACTGCCATCGTAAAAGGCTCGGCCAACGACGGCGCCCACGAGATTTGAATGTCGCGCAGACGCTTCACGGAGGCGCACGATATCTTCAACCCCTGCCACGCCACCCGACGCGATAACATTGATGGCGACGGTTGCCGCGAGCGCTTCGGTTGCTTCGAGGTTGAGGCCAGAAAGCATCCCGTCGCGCGCAATGTCTGTGTAGATGATTGCGGTGATACCCGAATCTTCAAGGTGTTTTGCGATCTCTGTCGCTGTCAGGGTCGACGTTTGTGACCAGCCTTCTGTGGCGACCATCCCGTCACGCGCATCGATACCCACAATAATCTGTCCTGGAAAGGTTTTGGCAGCTTGTCGCACGAGCGCAGGATTCTTCACTGCGACGCTACCGAGAATAATGCGGGAGACTCCCAGTTCAAGCCATGAGCTGATGCTGACCATGTCGCGGATACCACCACCGAGCTGTACTGGGATATGGCATGCTGCGAGGATCGCACGGGCAGCGGTGGCGTTAACAGGTCGGCCGGCGAAGGCGCCGTCAAGGTCAACGACATGCAGAGCCTTGAATCCGACGGACTCAAAAAGCCTTGCCTGTGCAGCGGGCTCGTCGCCGTAGATTGTGGCATCTTCCATGACACCTCGTTTGAGACGGACGCATCGTCCATCCTTCAGATCGATTGCTGGATAGAGGGTGAGAGCCATGGCATCAGTCGGGTTGCAGCATTTTGAAATAGAAATGACCAGCTACGGTTTGCCCCTCTATGCGGGCATAGGCAGGATGTGTGCCCCAGCGCGTGAATCCTGCGGCTTCGTAAAGCGAAATTGCGGCAGTTTGGGAGGCTCGGACATTGAGGTTAAGAACTTTGAAGCCGAGGGCGCGCGCGCGTTCCTCTATACGCGCGACGATCAGCCGAGCAAGGCCGTGGCCGCGAGCATAGGGGGCAACAAAGTTGTGCATCAGTGTCGCGCAAAATGCCTGAGCTTCGTTGTGGCGGGGAGGACGCACCAGTTGGGCGGCACCGTAGATCGTGCCATCCATCCGGCCGACAAAAAGCTCACGCTCAGGCACCAGCACGAGGCCCCGAAAATATTGCTCAAGCGTCGCTCGCCGAGGCGGACGGACCCAACCAAAGCCGCCTCCATCAAGGATTGCAGCGTCCGCGGCTTCGCATAAGGCGTGCAACTCGTCATCGCTGAGATCAGAAACACGATCAACGGTGAGGGATTGGGGCGGTGGCAGATCTTGAGTCTGTGACTGGTTCATTGAGGAGTCCAGCAGAGGAAATTGCGCAGGATCGTGAGGCCGACCTCTTGGCTTTTTTCGACGTGGAACTGGGTGCCTGCATAATTTCCCGATGCAACCATCGCAACGATTGTGCCTCCGTAATCGGTGGTGGCGATGACATCAGCTGAGTTGGCGCCGGTCAAAGCGTATGAATGCACGAAATAGGCATGGTCCCCCGGCTTAATACCAGCAAGCAATGGGTGCGAGGCCCGAAAAAAAAGTTCATTCCAGCCCATATGAGGCAAGCGCAAGCCTGTCGGTCGTATTGGGGTGATATCGCCTCGAATCCAGCCGAAGCCTTTAGTCGTCCCGTGCTCATGGCCGCGTTCGGCCATCAACTGCATACCGACACAAATTCCGAGAAAAGGTACTCCAGACTTGACGCGGGCGAACAGCGCCTCTCGAAGCTGTGGCTTGATCGCTAGGCCGCGGGCGCAATCAGCAAACGAACCTTGGCCCGGAAGAACGATTCGCTTGGCAGTGGCCACGATGGTGGGGTCGTCTGTAATGACGACGGCCGTAGAGATGCCGATGTCCGCCGCTGCGCGCTCAAGGCCGCGCGCGGCCGAAGCCAGATTGCCACTGCCGGTATCGATAATGGCGACCGTCACAGAATGCCTTTGGTGGAGGGGATGCTTTCCACCTGCCGAGCATCGAGTTCCACAGCCATCCGCAGAGCGCGAGCCGCGGCCTTGAAAGCGGCTTCCGCCACGTGATGCGTGTTGCGGCCGGCACGGCGGCTGAGATGGAGAGTAAACTGGCCGTTCGTGGTAAGTGCCCGGAAGAACTCCTCCACTAGCTGCGTGTCCATATCTCCTAGCATTGCTCTCTCAAAGTCGATGTCGAATGCTAGGAAGCCGCGTCCACAGAGGTCGACTGCCGCTTCAACGCGGGATTCGTCCATTGGCAGGATCGCGTGGCCAAAGCGTGTAATGCCGCGTTTATCGCCGAGTGCCTGGTGCAACCCGCGACCGAGGACGATGCCGACATCCTCAATCGTATGGTGGGCGTCAATATGCAGGTCGCCTTCCGCATGGATGAAGAGATCGAATAGGGTGTGACGGCCTAGGGATGTAAGCAGATGATCAAAAATGCCGATGCCCGTTGCGACGTCGGTAAGGCCAGTTCCGTCGAGATCAAGGCGGACCTCGACGATGGTTTCAGCGGTTTTGCGTTTAATTTCTGCGGTGCGGGTCATGACGCATTGCGTAGCTCAATTCCCTTTCCCCGCCAATAAGCGGAACGGAAGAGCTGTTTTTCTCGCGCGCACAACGAGTTGGTCACACACGTCCGAAAGATTCTGCTTGACGGGTTGCCCTATTTCCGGCAGGAGGGGGCGGCGGGACATACACGCCCGTTGTCGTTTGCTCGCCATTTTTTTGACGAGTTTATTCCCCTCCGCCAAGAGCCCAGTTTTTTCGTGGGGCTACTGCCTCTGGATTTTCCATGGATCTCGCTGAACTCAAGAGTAAAACCCCAACCGACCTGCTTAATCTTGCGGAAGAACTGCAAGTTGAGAACGCCTCGTCTCTTCGCAAACAGGACATGATGTTTGCCATTCTCAAGGCGTATGCCGAGAATGACCAGCCGATTCACGGCGATGGGACGCTGGAGATTCTGCCGGATGGGTTCGGATTCCTGCGGAGTCCGGAGAGCAACTATTTGCCAGGCCCGGATGACATATACGTTTCCCCAGCGCAGGTGAGACGCTTCGGCTTGCGGACGGGCGATACTGTGGCCGGCGAGATACGGGCACCCAAGGATGGTGAACGGTATTTTTCGCTACTCAAAGTCGAGACGATCAATTTTGAGGCGCCTGATTCCGTTCGTCATCGGATCAATTTTGACAATTTGACGCCACTCTATCCGACGTCAAGACTCAAGATGGAGACCGAAAAGTTCGAGTCCGTCGCAAAGGGGCCGGCCAAGGACTACACGCCCCGGGTGATTGACCTGATTGCACCGATTGGCAAAGGTCAGCGAGCTCTTATCGTCGCGCCGCCACGGACGGGTAAGACGGTCATGTTGCAAAATATTGCAACCGCAATCTCGACGAACCATCCAGAGGTATTCCTTATCGTTCTGCTGATTGATGAGCGGCCAGAGGAAGTGACCGACATGGCGCGCACGGTGAAGGGAGAGGTGATCGCCTCAACATTCGATGAGCCGGCAACGCGGCACGTGCAAGTAACTGAAATGGTGTTGGAGAAAGCCAAGCGCCTAGTGGAGCACAAACGCGATGTGGTTATTCTTCTGGATTCCATTACAAGATTGGCGCGCGCCTATAACACGGTAGTCCCGTCGTCAGGCAAGGTGCTCACGGGTGGTGTCGATGCGAACGCCCTGCAGAAGCCGAAACGGTTTTTTGGCGCCGCGCGAAATATAGAGGAGGGCGGTTCTCTAACGATCATCGCTACCGCTCTGATCGATACCGGATCGCGCATGGACGAAGTAATCTTTGAGGAATTCAAAGGCACAGGCAATTCTGAGCTGATCCTTGACCGGAAGTTGTCGGATAAGCGGACTTTCCCGGCCATCGACATCACCAAGTCCGGAACCCGGAAGGAAGAATTGCTGGTCGAGAAGGGTACCTTGTCCAAGATGTGGGTGCTGCGGCGGATTCTAAATCCGATGGGTCCATCCGAAGCAATGGACTTTCTCTTGGACAAGCTTAAATATAGCAAAACTAACAACGACTTCTTTGACGCAATGAATACCTAACGTCGGTTGCGGCTCTGGCAGGGGAGGCGCTGTTCATGACGATTGAGGCCGGAGCGGTTCTTTTCTCATAGCACATGAGTGCGCTCATGGAGATCAGGCTAAATTACCCGATCTTCGCATAATTCAAGGTGGCCCGTGTCCGGACCGTCCCGAAGTTCCATCGTTTCTCGCTCCTCGACAGATCTGTTGCCTTTGCGGCGAGGAGGCGGCTTATAATACCAAGATTATCGGAACTGGCGATGGAGTATGGTTTGCCGTCGAGGAGGTTTCTCTAGAAGTCTAAGCTGTCGGCGACCAGCACTGGTGCGTCGCGCGATGATCGTTGGATAAATATAGCCATCCTATTGTTTGGCAATCATTCAGCCATCGCCTATATGCGATCGGCACGAAATGGAGAGTTGTTATGCGCGAGGCAAGCCAGTTCAATGACTATAAAGTCCGCGATTTTTCCATGGCCGAATGGGGGCATAAGGAAATCAGTATGGCCGAGGACGAAATGCCCGGCCTGATGGCCCTCCGCAGGGAGTTTGGCACGACGCGGCCTCTCGCTGGTGCACGCGTAGCTGGGTGCCTACACATGACGGTCCAGACTGCTGTGCTGATTGAGACACTGTTGGTGCTTGGGGCAACGGTGCGCTGGTCATCATGTAACATTTTCTCGACACAAGATCATGCAGCTGCCGCTGTGGCCGCAACTGGGGTCCCGGTGTTCGCGTGGAAAGGGATGAACGAAGAAGAGTTCTGGTGGTGTATCGACCAGACGATCCATGGCCCCGATGGTTGGACGCCAAACATGATTCTCGATGACGGTGGAGACCTGACCCGGCTGATGCATGACAAGTACCCAGGAATGCTTGCCGAGGTGCGAGGTATATCGGAGGAGACGACTACCGGCGTTCACCGGCTGCGAGATATGGCGCGCAATGGTTCTCTGCTGTGTCCTGCTTTCAATGTGAATGACAGTGTGACGAAATCCAAGTTTGACAACCTTTATGGCTGTCGGGAGTCACTTGTTGACGGAATCAGGCGCGGGACCGATGTGATGATGGCGGGCAAGATCGCCGTCGTTGCTGGATTCGGCGACGTGGGCAAGGGATCCGCTGCATCTCTGCGTAACGCCGGATGCCGGGTTATGGTCACGGAGATCGACCCGATTTGCGCGCTGCAAGCGGCGATGGAGGGATACGAGGTCGTAACGATGGATGAGGCGGCGCCGCGCGGTGACATCTTCGTGACGGCTACCGGTAACATTGATGTCATTACCGCTGACCATATGCGGGCGATGAAACATCGTGCCATTGTCTGCAACATTGGACATTTCGATAGTGAGATCCAGATTGAGGCGCTGCGGAACTATCCATGGGTGAACATCAAACCTCAAGTCGACGAGGTCGTGTTTTCAG
Organism: Pseudomonadota bacterium; assembly: GCA_021829055.1. Classification (GTDB taxonomy): domain Bacteria; phylum Pseudomonadota; class Alphaproteobacteria; order Acetobacterales; family Acetobacteraceae; genus Acidiphilium. The sequence goes on along the minus strand of JAJZCS010000021.1, from coordinate 6,153 downwards.
ATGGCAAAAGGTTGATCGTGCTTTCCGAAGGCCGACTTGTAAATCTAGGCAACGCGACAGGGCATCCCAGCTTTGTGATGTCCGCAAGTTTTACAAACCAGGTGTTGGCGCAAATCGAACTCTGGACGGCGCCGAGAGGTAAATACGCCAATAAGGTCTACGTGCTCCCCAAGCATCTCGACGAAAAGGTGGCGGCGCTTCATCTCGCAAAGGTTGGAGCTAAACTCACTCGACTTTCGGTGAGGCAGGCCGAGTATATCGGCGTTGAGCGGTCCGGCCCATTCAAACACGACAACTATCGTTACTGATGCACTTATTCGGAGACCTTCTTGCCGTTTTGGCACTGTCGGCCACTTTCGGCGGCATGGTGTTTTTTGCCGTCGTTGTAACGCCGTTGGTATTCGGAACCCTGTCGCCCGAAGATGCCAGAGTTTTCACCCGAGTAGCTTTCCCGCGCTATTATCGGTATATTGCCATCGCTTCGGGGCTGGCCACACTGGGCTTCTTATTACACGCTGAGGTGTTTCTTATGAGCCTGCCAATCCTTGTGCTGGTGAGTACACTATGGCTGTGGATGCTGTGGTTGCCGCACCTGAATGATTTGCGCGAGGCGGGCGACCACACGGGATTCATGCGCGGGCACCGGGTTTCCGTCTTGGTTAACATTGGCGCCGTTATGCTGACATTGATTGCCTTAGTCGTAATGTTTCTTCGGTGAGTTCGTTTGGGAACAATCGTCTTTCGTTAATCGATCATAGGCCCAGGCCCCAGCTTCAGCGACGACCGCAGCGGGATCACGAGCAAGTTTCATGGCCGCAGCGAGGAGGTTCGGGTCTCTCGAATTACCAATCGCTATCGCCACGTTGCGCAGCAGGCGATTGCGGCCGATCCGCTTTATCGGTGAGCCGGAAAATCGGGTGCGAAAGCCGACGTCATCCAGCTCCGCAAGAGAGGCCAGGTCCGGTGCGATCCGGTCTTCGCGCGCCGCGAGTTTTTGCTCTCGTCCCGCCTGCGCAAATTTGTTCCATGGGCAGACGGCCAGACAATCGTCACAACCGTAAATGCGATTTCCCATTTTGTGGCGAAATTCTTCGGGGATCGACCCATCATGTTCAATGGTGAGATAAGAGATACAACGCCGTGCATCCAGCTGGTACGGTTGCGGGAACGCGTTCGTTGGGCACGCGGTTTGGCAGTTCGTACAACTTCCGCAGCGATCTCGGTGTGGTTCATCAGGAGCAAAATCCAAGGTCGTCATGATTTCTCCAAGCAAAAGCCAAGATCCATGGCGACGCGATACGAGATTGGTGTGCTTGCCCTGCCAGCCGATGCCGGCCAGGTGCGCTACGGGCTTTTCCATTAAGGGCGCAGTGTCGACAAAGACCTTCGCCTGCCCGCCACCCTTAGAGATTATGAACTGTGCCAGATGCTTGAGCTTTCCTTTCAGAACCTCATGATAATCGCGGTTACGCGCGTAGACCGAGATATTGCCGCGACCGTGCGCACGCAGGGTGGCTAGGGGATCGCCCTTCGGTGCATAGGACAGACCAAGAGAGATGATGCTTACGGCGTCTGGCCAGAGCACTGCTGGATTGCCTCGCAACTTCGCGCGACTGTTCATCCAGAACATCGTGCCATGGTAACCGGCGGCAAGGTAGGCATACAAACCCGTGCGGTGAGCCTCTCTCACTGTGGCGCGGGCAAAGCCGACAGAATCAAACCCAAGCGTTTTGGCATGGTCGGCGATCTTCTGTTTGAGATGGTCGTCGGCCACTTTTCAGCCGCGGCCGCGGTAGGGCCCAATGCCCTGATCGGGAAGAAATATGCCCTCGGGTGGAACGCCGGTCTGCCAGAATACATCGATCGGGATGCCCCCGCGGGGATACCAGTAAGCACCGATACGAAGCCAGACCGGTGCGACGGCCGCGACGACGCGTTCCGCAATTGTGGCCGTGCAGGTTTCGTGAAAGGCGCCGTAATTACGGAAAGAATTAAGGAAAAGTTTGAGGGATTTGCTTTCAATGATCCATGCATCGGGAATGTAGTCGATGACAATGTGGGCGAAATCAGGCTGCTTGGTAATGGGACAGAGCGACGTGAATTCCGGGCTTGTGAAACGGATAACGAGATTCTTTTGGTCAGGTGCTGCGACGCGTTCGAGTATGGCAAGATCGGGAGATTCAGGTATGGCCGATTTCGCTCCAAGCGCATGCAGCCCTGCGTAACGTTCGTCAGTCATGCGGGTTCACCCATTCTTTTCTTGTCGATCGTACAAATTCCGCGAAGCGGCCATCCACAATCGCACTACGCGCACCTTTCATCAGCTTTTGGTAGTACGTAAGGTTGTGCGCTGTCAGCAACATTGGGCCGAGCATCTCCCCGCAGCGAAACAGATGGTGCAAATAGCCACTACTATGGCGTGAACAGGCGATGCAGCCGCAGGCGTTGTCCAGAGGGTCTACTTCTTTGGCAAATCTTGCGTTGCGCAAATTGCGAACTCCTCGTGACGTGTACGCACGGGCGGTACGGCCCGCTCGAGTTGGAATTACGCAGTCGAACATGTCCATTCCACGCGCGATGGCGCTGAGGAGATCATCCGGGGTTCCGACCCCCATAAGGTAACGCGGCAGGTTATTTGGCAGATAGGGCACGGTTGCTTCGACGGTTTCAAGCATCGCTGTTTGGCCTTCGCCGACGGCCAGCCCACCAATAGCGTAGCCTTCAAAACCTAACTGTGTAAGGGCTTTGGCGGATTCTGCTCGTAGATCAGCATAGACGCTGCCCTGGACGATGCCAAACTGCGCGTATCCTTTACGGGGCACGAATGCGGCCCGGGATCGCTTCGCCCACCGCATTGATCGGCGCATCGAAGTCGCGGCCTCCTCGTACGATGCTGGAAATTGGATGCATTCGTCGAACGCCATTGTGATCGTCGCGTCGAGCGCGTGCTGGATTTCAGTCGAAAATTCGGGGGTGAGGTGATAGGCAGAACCGTCAATATGTGAACGGAATGTCGCTCCAGTTTCGTCGATTGAGCGTAGTTGTGCCAGCGACATGACCTGAAACCCACCGGAATCGGTGAGTATGATCCCGGGCCAGTCTGTCATGCGGTGCAGTCCACCTAGCGCTGCGACACGTTCGGCACCTGGCCGAAGCATCAGGTGATATGTGTTTCCGAGGATGATCTCGGTACCCGTGGCGCGTACGCCATCCGCAGTTATCGCCTTGACTGCACCAACGGTGCCTACGGCCATGAAGGCAGGTGTCTCGGCGGTGCCGTGGGCGGTGTGGATGCGACCGCAGCGGGCCTGGCCGTCACTTGCAAGCCGCGAAAACGAAAACGTCATGGTTGTGCGGGTGTCAAAGGGTCAAGCACAGAAGAAAATGCGCTTTTATGTCGGACGGCAGATGTCATGGCCTTAGAACGCGCGCTCCAACAGGGTCGCATCACCGTAAGAATAGAACCGGTAGTTTTCCTTGATCGCGTGGCTGTAAGCAGAGTGGATGCGGTCCAGTCCCGCAAACGCGGCCACCAGCATCAGCAAGGTCGAGCGGGGAAGGTGAAAATTGGTCAAAAGCAGATCGGCTGAACGAATCTGCACGCCGGGGCGAAGGAAAATGTCGGTTTCTCCATCAAATTCCAAGATTCTACCATCCCTGTCGACAGCCGATTCCAGAAGGCGCAGCGAGGTGGTTCCTACGGCGATAATTCTGCCGCCTTGCGCTCGGGCAGTGTTGACCCGTGCGGCCGCCTCTGCGCCGATAACGCCGTATTCGGCGTGAATCCTGTGGGCTGAGATATCGTCAGTCCTCACTGGGAGAAACGTTCCGGCCCCTACGTGGAGTGTCACTCGCGCAATACCGATCGATTTCTCTTCGAGGCGTGTGAGTAACGTTGGTGAAAAATGGAGACCAGCGGTGGGTGCTGCAACGGCACCCGGATGTTTGGCAAAAATCGTCTGGTAGTCGGCCGCGTCTTGAGGCGTGAGGCCGTGATCCCGCGGAATGTAAGGTGGAAGGGCCAGAACGCCACTAGAAGAGAGAGCCGCTTCGAAATCTGCGTCGTCCCGGTTAAACCGCAGCTGCGCCGAACCATCGTCGAATCGGGTGATGACCTTGGCTGTGAAGCTGTCGGGTCCGTCGATGGCGATGGTGTCTCCCGGGCGGGCACGGCGAGCATTTCGTAGCAAGACGCGCCAAGTTCTATCTGGCATGGGACGATCCAGCGTTATGCCTATGTGGGCGTTACCTCGGCGGCCGGTGAGTCGAGCCGGAATTACTTTTGTGTCGTTAACGACCAGGCAATCTCCAGGACGCAGCAGATCCGGAAGATCGGAAATACGGTAGTCCTGTAGGCTGTCACGGGCAACATGCAGCAAACGAGCTGAATCCCGAGGGCGGGAAGGTTCAACTGCGATACGTTCCGGTGGAAGAAAGTAGTCGAAATCGCTGAGATTCATGCAGGGGTGGGAGCGAGCCGCCGAGTAAGGATGATTAGCGGCATGGCAAAGAAAATTGACCAAAGTTTACCGATAACCTGTCCAGGAAGAAAGGCAAGGGAATGAAAGGCCAGTGTCAGGAACACCATCGAGTCGATGACAATGCCAAGAGACGACGACGCTAGGGCTGCAGCTATGAAGCCTCGGCGCTGCAGCGGCGAAAAAACTGCAAAATCCGCAAATTCGGACAGTACAAAAGCAGCTGTGGATGCAATCACAAGACTGGCAGGTACAATGAGTGCGGAGAGCAACGCCCCGGCCACAATGGCAAAAAGCCCGTATCTGGCACCGAGACAGCGCTGCACAATGTCGCGCAGAACCAGCGCGGCTCCCACCGTAACCACCCCGGACGGTGCCATCACGCCGGGGGCGACGGGAATCAGGCAGGCTTCGTGGGGCACGCAAACCAAGCCCACGTGACCGATCATCCAGTTGGCAACTGGGATGGACAGCATGAACATGAGGAAGGCTGCTACGCCGAGATTGCGGGCTACGGGACGATCCATGTTCAGTTCTCAAAAAATTGTAATCTCGATCAGATTGCCACGCGGATACCGGGAACAGGCCGGACGGGTCGGAGGCAGAACGCCAGTGACTCGTACGGCGGGTTCGATTGTTAGCGTGCATACCTTACGCATACGGGCCCCGATGTCATTGGGGGCAGGACCGGCGATCACGCATAGGTGCAATGCGCCTGGCTATGGAGGGGTCCCTAGCTCGTGTGGACAGTTATCTGAGCCATAGGGCTATTGCTGCGATGGTGACGATGGCAAGGTAATTTTGGGTGACTTTTTCGGAATTACTGACTTTCATATGCAGTCATGATCGTCAATATTCGCGTTTCAACGATCGGCACCGGGAGATGACAGGAGCGCCGGGCGCTTTCGTCATCAACCTGATTTCCGGTCTCCACGCGCGTTGCGCCCAAAAGGACGCGGTTCCGGGGTTCCTCCCCGTACCAGTAGTGGTTCATCGCCGCGTTGCGGTCGCGGTCCATGACATTGCCGCAGTCACAGCGCATGGTCTGCACCGAGAGGTTTTTCATCTCCCGGTGCAGCGAGCCGCACATGCAGCATGTCTGGCTGCCGGGGAACCACGGATCGATCTTCTCGACCCGGCGCCCGCGCCAGTCCGCCTTGTAGTCGCAGAACGTGACCAGCCTGGACATTCCGGCATCGGCCACGGAAAGGGCGAGATGCCGGTTGCGGACGATGCCCCGGACGTTCAGCGTCTCGACCTTGAGCACATCGGCCTTGGCTGTCAGCCGATGCGAAATTTGATGCGGCAAGTCTTTTCGGCGGTCACGAACCTTGCGATGGATGGCGCCGACGCGCCGCGCCTGAGCGTGGCGGCGTGCCGAACCCTTTTTGCGCCGCGAGAGAACCCGCTGCGCTCGCCTGAGCCGCTTTTGCGCGTGGCGCAGATGCTTTGGAGCGACCCATTCGTCAAAGCCCGCACCATCGAACGCGGTGACCAGCGTCGCGACGCCAAGATCAATGCCGAGCGCGACGCCAGTTGCCTCCATCGGAGCCGGGCGGGCACATTCGAATTGCGCCGAGATCAGCCATCGGTCGCCATCACGCCAGACGCGGGCCGCCAGCAAGCGGCCTTCCGGCACATCGCCGCCACGCAGCCGGATGCGCCCGATCTTCGG
>JAJZCS010000253.1 GCA_021829055.1 Pseudomonadota bacterium | reverse complement strand
CGACAGGTTGCGGACCGTCATGTCCTCGATCATGCGCCGGCGCAGGGGGCTTATCTCGGTCATCGGGGGTCTCCCGTTCCAGGGTTGGGGGGCAGCATCCCAACCCTGGCAGACCAGCAAGCCCACGCCTCCCAATGAGGCCGCAACTACCGCGTTAGCGGTTTAGTTCAATCCCCTTCGTCTCCATGAATGCACTTTACCCATCAGATGTTACAAATCGGGCTCAGTCCAGCCAACGAGAGAGCGTTGAACAGCCTTGATGACACCATACCCCACATTTCCCGATTCTCTCCAAATATGATTGACCATGGTTTCGTTCCCGCCTAGCATTTCAGCAGTTGGATATTCTATTCATCCAGCAAATGAAATCAAGCATAACGAGGGAACGATGTCCGATATAAGGGAACGGCTAGACCGGTTGCCGATCACCTCGATGCACAGGAGGGTGATCGCCGTCCTCGCCTTCGCTTATTTCTTTGAACTCGCCGATCTCAATACGTTCGGCTACGCCGCGACCAGCATTCTCGGGCAATGGCATATCCAGATCCACACGGTGGCACTGATCACCTCCGCCAGCTTCTTTGGGATGTTCTTCGGCTCGACCGTTGGCGGGGGACTCGCTGATCGGTATGGGCGCAAGCGTGCATTTATTGTCTCGGTGCTGATCTATACCGTCGCCTCCCTCGCGAACGCGATCTCGTGGAACGTAGCTTCGCTCGCGTTCTTCCGATTGGTAACCGGCGTGGGGCTCTCCGCCGTGACTGTGATCGCGAACACGTATCTGAGCGAGGTCTTTCCGGTTCGGGCGCGAGGCAAGTCGATGGCTATCGTGATGACGATCGGGCTGATTGGCATTCCTGCAACAGCCTGGGTGGCGCGCTTCGTCATTCCAATGGCCCCCTGGGGGTGGCGGATTGTGTTCATATGGGGCGCACTCGGCATGCTGGTTCTGCCGTTTGCGATGCGCATGAGCGAATCCCCGCGCTGGCTGCTGACCAATGGTCGCGCGGACGAGGCGGAGACGGTGGTGGCCGCCTACGAGCGTAAGGCGACCACCGAGTTCGGCTCACTTGAGACATTTCGGCCCGTGGTAGCGAGTGGGGTGGCTGGCGCGTCGCATGCAGAGAAAGGCAACTTCGCTGCTTTATTCAACCTGTTTTACCGGGGACGCACGATTGTGCTGCTCGTCGTCTGGGCGCTGGTCGTGCTGGGCTTTTACGGCTTTATCGCCTGGGTTCCAACGTTGCTCGTTAAGCAGGGATTTAGCGTGGTAAAATCTCTTAACTATGCGAGCCTGATCGCAATCTGCAACCCCGTAGGGGCGGCCCTGGCGCTCGCGCTGATCGAGCGGTTCGAGCGCAAATTCCTGTTCGCTGTCTTCGCGGTCTTTGTCGCGATCGTCGTCACCGCCTACGGGTGGACGTTCAATCCCACGCTTATCGTGATCTACGGCGCGTTGGTGGTGATCGGCATTCAGGCAACGACAGTGGTTACCTACACTTACACGCCGGAGGTCTATCCCACAGAGGTGCGTGGCGCGGGTATGGGGTTGGCCTATGGCGCGGGGCGGCTCGCCAATGTGCTAGGGCCGTTCATCGTCTCCGCGCTCTACGGAGCGGTTGGGTATCTCAGCGTCTTCCTCTACATCGCCGTCTGTTACCTTGCGGCGGCGGCGCTGCTCGGCGTCTTCGGATTGCGAGTGACGGGCCGTTCCCTCGAAACCGCCGCCGCCGGATCCGTCGTAAGCTCCGATGAGAGCCGCCTGCTGCGGTAAGACATGAGGCGCTCATAAAGACGCTTGTAGAGGCCTTATCTCGGAGTGTGGGGAAATTGCTTTTGTTGGCGTCTCCGGTTGGGGAACCATGACGGGCTTAGGCGGGCGTTGATGCATGAATAGACCAAAGGTGGTAGGCCAATTTGTCTTCGTAAACTTGTGACCCGGTTGTCGTCGAGCATGTGCGGCAGGCCCGGCTACGAAACCTCCCGTGCCTGCGACGGATTCTGCCCCGCCAACCGCCCATCATCATTGCCCAGTCATCGCAGGTGAAGGCAAAGGGATACACAACCGTCGGTCTATTCACGCACCAACACCCTTCTCCTGGGTTATTCGTGCCTGTCCCGCACCACGTTCTGCAACTGGGTTGCGATCTTCACAAGGCGCGGAGCAACCTCAATTTGTAGGGTGGCCGCGTTCAGCGTGGCGGCAGCTGAACCGCAGTTGATCGCGTAGCGTGGCATGCCGTCCGCGCCCAAGATGGGCACGGAAGCAGTGTTATAGCCACGGTGGAAATAGCCAATGTTCAGCACGTAGCCCTTTGCCTTGTATTCCTCGGTCGCGCGTTGCAGGTGCCCTTTCAGGCTGCGCCAGCGCTGCGGATCCGCCGCCTCGATCTCCGCGAAAGTTTCGACGCGTGCCCGCTCCGGCAGGCTCACGAGATAAGCCCAGCCAAGTGCGGAAGTGGCGAGCGGGACGCGCGAGCCGATCTGTAGATTCATCAGCAGCAAGGAGTCACTCTGGCAGCGCTGGACAAATACCATGTCTTGCCCGTCACGCACCGCGAGACCAGCCGCAGCGCGGAACTTGTCCGCCAGTTCCTGCATTTGTGGCCTGCCGAGTTCGGGAACCACGAGCGACGCGAGAGCGGCATAGCCGAAGCGAAGCGCGGGAATGCCAGGACGCATCTTCTCGCCCTTGACGGTGACGAGATAGCCGAGCCCGATCATCGTATGGCACAGCCGCCAGACGGTGGGCTGTGGCAGGCCTGTCATTCTCGCAAGGTCGCTGCTGCCGAGTTCAGCATTTGTGTTGCTAAAACAACTTAATATATCGAGGCCGCGGGCGAGCGCGGTGACGAACTGCCGATCCCCTTTTTCTGGCACATCCTTTCCATTCGTTTTTCTTGGTTGCGGTGCGCCGGCTTTGAGCGAGGTATTTACAGGCAGCGCCATGTTGGATACAGTCTCCATAAATGAGTGGCTTATTCTATCTGCGAATAATTTACTGTCAAGGCCAAGGTCAAAAAGGGGAAGAGACGCATGACGGCACCGCTGTCCGGCCTCAAAGTCATCGAAGTCGGTGTGGCCATGGCCGGCCCCTTCTGCGGCATGATGCTCGGTGATTACGGGGCGGACGTGCTCAAGGTGGAACGCGTGGCGCTCGGCGACGACAGCCGACATTGGCCGCCTTACTTCGAAGGCAAGCTTGGGCATTATTATGCGTCCGCCAACCGTAACAAACGCAGCATTGCGGTCGATCTGAAGAGCAAAGAAGGGGCGGAGATCGCTCGCAGGCTTATCCGGGATGCGGACGTTCTTGTGGATAATTATCGGATGGGCGCGCTTGCGCGCGCGGGCCTCGATTATGACTCGCTTTCCGCGCTCAATCCGCAGCTAATTTATTGCTCCATCAGCGGGTTCGGCGCGTCCGGGCCGCGGCCTCGCAAAAATCTTTCCACATCCGCTCGTTAAACGCGGCGACTACGACCCAGTCGTCCGCCGCTTTGAACGCCTGATACGGCACGCTCCCACC
>JAJZCS010000252.1 GCA_021829055.1 Pseudomonadota bacterium | reverse complement strand
GGGTGTGCACACCCCGCTCGCCTCAATCTGTACCAGAACCTCTCCGGCCTTCGGCCCCTCAAGGTCCACCGTCACCACTTCCAATGGCTTACCCGCTTCAAACGCTACGGCGGCTTTCGTCTTCATACCTCTCCCAATATGTGTGATTAGCAGCCTACGAGTTTAGCTACGCGCCGTGTGCACACCCCGACGCGCGAGTACGACCGTACACTTTGGGCTGGAACCGGTCCCGATCCGGAACACTCGACGCGGCATGCGGTGAATTCTGGGCGAAACACCGCGGGCTCAATGCCAGGCAAACGCATCTGTCATGGGAACTGCCTGGAAACTCCACAGGTTCATCTGAGTCACCCGCATAAATTACGATGCTCGATTGAGGCATCGCATCCCATTCATGCGCGTCATGAGCGAGAATACGGAGGTTGCAGCATAGGCGAGACCCGAATGGCCGAGACCATCTTCAGCAAGATCATCCGCGGTGAAATTCCTTGCCACAGGGTGTACGAGGACGAGCGCGTGCTGGCATTCCTCGACATCAATCCACTCAGCGATGGGCACACCCTGGTCATCCCCAAGGAGCCAGCCGCCACGCTTGATGCATTATCGGAAGACTCTGCCGCGGCTCTCGGGCGCGTCTTACCTCGCATCTGCCGCGCCGTTGTCGCAGTGACCGGGATCCGCGAGTACAACGTGCTCGAGAACAACGGCGCCGGCGCTCATCAGGCCATCGGGCACGTCCACTTCCATATCATTCCAAAGCCCAAGGCAACCGAAGGGCTGGGAATACACTGGCCAATGCGTCCCCTCGATCACAGCGTAGCCTCTGACTTGGCCGCCCGCCTTCGCGCCGTTATCAAATAGATTCGGAAAGCAGCAGATAGCTGCAGATTTAGGATAATTACGGGCCGTTATTGGCGAATATCGCGAATTACAAAAGGCCTTGCCGGATCGCCGCGAGGCCCGTACAATTCGCCCCCTTCCTGGTGCGGGGTGGAGCAGTCTGGCAGCTCGTCGGGCTCATAACCCGAAGGTCGCAGGTTCAAATCCTGCCCCCGCTACCACTTTGGACAGGCCGAGGGCAGGTAGCTGGCACTCCCGGTCTCAGCACACATCGGCACAGCCTCTCTATCTGCTGCTCCGCGCCGCCGATGACGCATTGACCATAGCCACCTCTTCGATGTAATCGAACACTCCGGGAGGGACCCTATGTTCGAATTGAGCGCGTCGCCGCTTGGAGATCTGCCCCTCGTTATCAAGACAGCACACCACCAGAGTTGCAAGATCATTGCCGCGGACGTCGAATTTTTCGTCGACTGCCGCGATTATTTTGTCATAGCGCTGCAGAAATTCCGTTTCTTTGCGTAGATCGACTTCAAGGGCCTGTTCGGACATTTCATACCCGAACTCGACGCACTGTGTTGCGTCCCAATAGCGGTATAGAGCCCCGCTTCCGTTGAACTTGAAGTCGTAGATGCCCTCGTCGATCCATCGGACCGACCAGAATTCACGAGTCGGCCTGGAATACTGCTGCAGAGCCAAAAGATACTGTTGCTCGTTGCGCTTCATGGCGATTGAAACGGGCAAGAGCAATCCCTTTTCGAGCTTGCCGGAGCGGCACAGGGAATGATGGAAAAGGAAACGGGACAGTCGGCCGTTGCCGTCCATGAAGGGGTGGATAAAGACGAATGCAAACGACACGACGGCAGCGGTGAGAATCGGATCCAGCTGCCCAGTCGTGTTGGTTGCCAGATTGATCAGCTCATGCATCAGCTCCGGGACCATGGAGGGCGGAGGGGGCACATAGGTCACGCCTGCCGCGCCGCGGGCAGGACCACGGAGCCAGTTCTGCTCCGTTCGAAAGGCAACCGCCATGTCATACGGGTTCGTCAGTACCGAATTCTGCAGTTCGACCAGGTAATTCTCAGAGAGAGCTCGGCCGTCATGCGCCTGATGCAGCAGTTCGACGAACTTTCGGGCTTTATCCTCGCTCGGGGTTTCACGCTCGATCGCGAAACTGTCCTCAGTCTCGTGTAGGTATGCCCATGCAAGCGCCCGGTCCAGCATGCTCTTGCCCAACGCATCGGCAAAAGCCTTGGCCCGCCCGAGAATGTCGGACCGAATCGCCGCCTCTATGCGGGCAGTGCGACGAACAGTGGGACAGTACGCATTGCTGCCAAGCCCGTTGAACGCCACGCGCCAGCGCGCATCGCGTCTTGGCGGACCCGTCACATACCGGCGCCGGTCGAACAGTTCAACCGTTGGCCCGGCGATCTCCGGCAGCTCGGTGAGTTGCTTCCCTGTGAACTGCTCCCACAGGTAGCATGCCATGCGAATGTAAGCGCCGGTGGGTAGGCGTCGAGCTTCGGTCAGCAGGCTGGTGGGCTCGATTTTCGGGAGCGCATCAGCCAGAATTTGAAGGTCGACACCTTCATGCTTGAGAGCGAACAGGACATGTTCGGTAGGATCATTCGACGCTGGCGCCACATGGCGGGGAATGGCTAGGAAGCCGTCGGTGGGCTCAACCCGGGTCACGGGCTTGACCAGAGCAGGTCGATCAGGCGCGATCACGTCCAACCGAAGCGACTCGTGCAGGAATTGGTAGCCTACCGCGTCCATATTTTCTTACCAGAGCGATGATTTTCTTAATTTTAGGCCATTCCTCCAATTTTTTCTTATTCACTATCCCATACCCGGGGTTCTCTGCGGCGTTCTCTAGACGCTCGCGCCGGGTCTTTTGGTCAGCGTCATTGCAGCGGAACAACGGTCGCTCTGGTCCTTGAGACCGAGCGCTCCGGTATCGCGCTACCCTCTTCTCAGCCCGCGAAGGCGAGAGTGCTGGAACGCTGTCATCGCAGCGGAATATCAATAAAATCAATGGCGTGCGAAATACAAATCACGCCCCCGCTACCAATTCTCGTGCTTACGCTCTAGCTGCTCCCCGTAAGCCCGGCGCTCGACCGAATCAATGGCGCGAGTGCACACCGCCACCCTATTCGGCCACCTTTCGAAGCGTAACGTCGCCCGCGGGCCATCGGGACAATTTGTCAGCCCAGATCTCTGGTCCTCGATTCCGACTCACGCCATCACTTCACTCGCCGACAGCCCGGAGTCGAACCCCAAGCAGGCAACTTGAGGCCCCACAAGCGGCCGTTCGCAAGTATGAAAGCGGCCACTGGCCTTGAGATGCCACCCGGTCCACACTTTGAGAATAGTTGCCAGACTACCTCTCGGGAGGACTAAATCGTGACGCCATCTCAGGGGATCGCCGTCGGCGTTCGCGTGTTTGCGGTATGGCTGCTGCTTGAGGGGCTGGGGACCGGTTATTTTGCTGTCGTCGAACTAGGGATGAGCATTACGACGGATGGACTGTTTTTTGGGCTCGCACTCACAGCGGTATGGATGCTTGCGTGCACCGGTCCATGACGGACGCGATTCCGGGATGATGGCGGACACCATTCCGGCGGCATGACGGACACCGTTCCGGGCGGATGCCGGACACTTTGGGCGGGCGGCCGGATTGCTGTCCGCCA
>JAJZCS010000020.1 GCA_021829055.1 Pseudomonadota bacterium | reverse complement strand
TGCCGATCGTCTGATCCTCGTGAGCCCCAAAGACATCGAGCATCCCCCGGCCCTGAATATTTTTGACGTGAACCGGGATCGGCTCGCGAGCTACAGCGAAGCCGCCAAAGAACAGGTAACCGCCGGTGTCATCCAGACCTTCGACTATCTCTTTGCCGGGCTCTTGGGTGCGGATCTCACGGCCAAGCAAGGCGTCTTCTTCCGCTTCGTGGCCCGTCTCATGCTGGCCCTTCCGGAGACCCTTGGCCGGACCGCGACCATCCTCGACATGCTCGCGCTCATGGACGATCCCGCGCCCTATCGCAAAGCGATCGAGTCCTTACCACCCATTCAGCGGAATTTCTTCGAACGGGATTTCATCTCGAAGACTTTCGCCCAAACCAAAGAGCAGATCCGCTATCGCTTGAATGCCATCCTCGAGAACCCGACGCTCGCACGCCTTTTCACTGCGCCCGAGACCAAGATCGACCTTTTCAGCGAGCTCAACCGGGGCGGCATCATTCTGGTCGATACCGCAAAGGATTTCCTCAAGGGAGCGTCTGCGCATTTTGGGCGGATATTCATCTCGCTCGTTCTCCAGGCGGTGCTCGAGCGGGCGGTCATTCCGGAGAATGAGCGCAGACCCACTTTCCTCATCGTCGACGAGGCGGCGACCTACTTCGACAACAATATCGACGACTTCCTTACCGAAGCCCGCAAGTATCATTGTGGATGTGTTTTCGCCCATCAGTTTTTGGATCAGGCGACCTCTTCGCTCAGGGCCTCGCTCGCGGCCAATACGACCATCAAGATGGCAGGCGGCACCTCGACCGGCGACGCCCGCGCGCTCGCCTCGGAAATGCGCACGACGGCGGATTTTATCCTGGACCAGCCGCGCCTGCAGTTTGCGGGGTTCATCCGCGGCGTCACCCCGAGTGCAGTCTCGATCCCGATCCCGGTTGGCGTGCTGGAGGCGGAGCCACGCCTATCGCCCGAAGCCTTTGGGAGATTAAGGGAGATTAACCGGCTGCGAGTTTCTCTACCCCAGCCGAAGCGTGGCGAGGATTTTACTTTCACCGAGGCACCGCCCGAGCCCTACGATCCAGGCGCGGCCGATCCCCCACGTCGTGAATTCCGCCCTACTTCAGAGCATCCGGCTCCACCTCCAGACGATCCCACAGCAGCATCTGAAGATTGGTAGTTGATAGGTGGAAGGGGCGGGCGGCGGGCAATACGGAAGAGAGTTTTGTATTGAAGTCAGGCTTATACGGATGGGGATACGAGAGACGGATGTGATTGATGACGCAGGCGAATTTGCATCAGCAGAGGTCCGTGCTATGGGGATACGGCATCCCCGCCTGTATCTCCATGTGTATCACCTCCAAAAGAGAAGAGGACCGGCGGCCGCCGGTCCTCTTCATGCCCCTAGGAGGGAGAGTCTGTGGGACTGCCCGGATCGCGACTTGCGATACGTTCGTCGAGCCATGCCTCTACTTCCTTTAGCAACCACACCACCCGATTCTGGCCGAGCCGAATCCGCTTGGGAAACTGCCCTGCCGCTTCGAGCCGTGCGATATGCTGCGGAGAGTAAGGTATGCCGCAGACCGTTCTCAGCTCCTTCTTCGATACGACTTGTTTCGGAAACATCGAACACTCCCGTGATAGGGAGCGTCGACGCTCCGGTTGAGACGCACCGGTGAGCAATAAATCCTATTGCCCTCACGGCTTAGAGTCGACGTGCAGCACAATGGGCAAAACAGCGACCAGCACGCCCGAGCCGATCCGAAAGAGGAGGCCAATTTACAGATTCTTTACCTTTCGAAGGGCTTCATAGCGGACGAAGTAAGCGCATCCACAAGATATAGTGGCTCACCCTCTTCCGGTGGATGGCTGGCCCCGTTTAACTTGCTTTGCCATCGTGCAGCGCTACGTTCTTCATTTGTTCACACTTGGAGAAGCTAATGGGAAAGAAAGTGCGGCATGCGGTCCACGCGACCATGGTTCTTCGTCTATTGGTCGCGCTAGAGGAAAGCAGTGAGGACCAAGTAGCAATTTCCATGCTAAAGAAGCGCTTCAATGGAAGCCTCCAAGTCGCTCGGGTTCAGCCTGCAAGGGGAGAAGTATTTCCCCAACTTTGGGAAGCGGGCGTTTGTTATTCAGGCCTGGCTGATATTGAAGAACATATTCGAGCAAATGGATGGTGAGTTTAGCGCGGCGATTTTGGATCGGCCCGCCAAATTAGAACCGTGGTTCTTTGAAACTCGGGCGCTCAATGCAGACACAAACGCGAATCGTATTGGGCGGAATTTCTGGTGTCCGTAAGGAGTTTGTAGCCGGCCGAATTAAGGAGGTGATTGCCCGCAATCGGGCATTCGGCGCCCAGACGCTGAATCAAAGGGTAAAAATCCTATCGGCCGAAGGCGGGGTTACCGATACTCGAAAGTTTCTTAGCGCAAGCCCGTCCAAGCAGAAGAGCCTTCTGCGCCAATCATATTGGGAGGCGCTGCATGCGCTGCGGTTACCAGAATACAAGGCCGCAGAAGTTCTCCTCATACCAACACATTTCACATTCGTGCATTTTGATCGCGCGTTTTCACCCCTGTCATGGCCGGTCGCGGCCGATGGCAGCGGTTCCGCATCGCTCTTGCTCGACTTCCTACGCAAACTCCGCCCAACTTTTATTGTTAATCTCATAGACGATATTCACTTCATACAACATCGGATTCGGAAGGGCCCGTCAGAAATCGAGCTTCAGTTGCGGGAAATAATTAAGTGGCGTGATTTCGAAACATTGGCTGCTGACTTTTCCGCCAATGAGATCATTCGGAGTAAGCCGCCGCTAAACGGGTTCGTGGCCGACCAATATGAACGATCACCCCTGTTCGCCACTCAGCACGATGCTGAAACATTATATCGCTATATTTTCAGCCCCAATTTGCCCAGAGTATATGCCTCTTTTCCGATTAGCCGGGTACGTAGGGAACGCAAAGAGGAAATCCGGGACGGGCTGATCGAAGAAGCGAACGAATTCGTTGCCGCTCTTTCGTCAAGATTTACCACTTTCAATCCTGTAACAGTCGACGAAGTTCCTCTACACCTGCTTTACAAAGAGATTACCGAATCTACTCAGCATGAAAATCCCCCTGAGTGGGTTGATTTCCCGATCCTTCAGCGATGGCCCATCCCCACCAACGGCAAGCTTAGTCCTCCGCTGCCTCCCGAGAATCTTAAAATCCGTTTGCGCGATCTCGAAGATGTTTCGCAGGTAGTGGACGATCTCGGCATGCTTGTCGACGAACAGCATTCGGAGACAGTCGGCCGCTCCATGATAGCAAGGCAAGTCGTGCCGAGGGACTTGAGGATGATTGACCAGTCCGACTGTGTCGCCATCTATCGGCCGA
Source organism: Pseudomonadota bacterium (assembly GCA_021829055.1). Taxonomy (GTDB): domain Bacteria; phylum Pseudomonadota; class Alphaproteobacteria; order Acetobacterales; family Acetobacteraceae; genus Acidiphilium. Next base: position 11,998 of record JAJZCS010000020.1, on the reverse strand, counting down.
AGAGCCCCCCTGAGAAAAATTGGAGCCGCGGCGTTCGCGCAGAATACAACTATGCGCGCTCATGTTCCGATAACCACCGGCCGTTCATGAAGATATACATAGTGACCGACAAACTGAATGATGGCCAGCTATGGGAAGAGTCAACGCGAGGAGAGGTGACAACATTTGAGCACGAATCTCAAAACGTGACCGTCATCGATTCTGTTGGCGACCTTCATAAGCCGGAGAACCGAAAGGAAGCGCTTGAAAATTTGGTAGACGCGATAGAGGCGGATTCAAGTCGCCTAACCTACCGCCGCAGAACGGAGTGAGCTAGTTTCCAAGTTCGTACTTCGCCGCTATCTCCCGCATGACGTGTGCCACATTCTCCCCTACGCCTTTGGTGCCGTCGAGGACCACGTCGTTTTGTCTCCGTATTTCGGTTACGCATCGTTCAACTGGATGAACATTCACTTCCTCGAAGCTAATCGAGCCATCAGAACTTTCTTCGTACCGCTCGCGTCTTACCGCAGGGTCCGCCTCAACATATACGACGAACGCAGTCCCGAGAGCCCTTTTGATCTCGTCGATGCTCCCAGGCAGCCTGACACCGTCAAAGACAACGCGCTCGAAACCCCAACTTCGCCCAAGGAGGATTTCCCCGAACTTCTTTTGCCCATCCGGAGATAGAAATTCGGCACCTTTGTCCAGCAATTGCCTTCGCGTTGGGTAATCAGGCCCCGGGGGCAACAACTCTGCGATCTCCCGCCCGGCACTGATTTTGTGAAATCCTTGCTCTGCTATTCGCTTGACCAGTTCCGATTTTCCAGACTTCGTCTCACCAGTGACAATAACCGCTACGGAACGTCGATCGCCACCGAACATGCGCGACACGGGCGTCCGACGGACTACATCATCGACGACACTTGCGAACGCCTCCACTACCTTTTCCGTGCGTCCGCGATTATGGATCGCACACGTTCGCTGCAAGTTGTCAACGGTAGCCTTGCAAAGAATGACATTGTCGAGTTCATCTCGTATCAAAGAGCATCGAACGTCCGTTAGGCCACTGTCGAACGCAATGCGACCGGAGAGGCTCAGATTTTCGAGAAGTTCGAGGACGCGTGGAGAATCACCTGATGCCGTCTTGACGACTTCTGCGCTACGGTCGCTTACCAAGGTGAGGCGATCACGCGTTGCTAAATCGGAAAGCGTTTCGAATAGACCGTCGTGCTTTCCGAGAAAGTCGAAATCCCCCGAAAAGATCACCACCTGCCTGGTCGTAGACCGCTTCATAAAATCATTCATTACCTTCAGCTGGCGATCCAAGTCGGGAAGGTCAAACAGTTCAACATCGTCATCTCTCCGAGGCCAGAGGATGAGCGCTATGATTCCTCCGAACGCTCCGACGACGTTGACGAAATCTGCGATGCGAGCATGGATTTGTCCTGCTTGCTCCGCCGGTGTCCCAGCGAGCGGAGAAAAGAGGATTCCCCAAGCCGACGCCATAAACCGAGGAAGTGGGTGACCATCGAGATAAAAGGAAAATATGGCCGAAGCTGCAAATGCCGCCACCATCGCTACCAGAGCCCATCGGCCAGTTGCCCGAAGAGCGTTAGCGGTCCTAGCGCGCCATCTCAGAAGCCTCGCGTGAGCGAGTCTATACCGACGAACCCCCCACTGACCTAGCTTTCTAAGCGTTCGTCCAGGGACGCGACCACGCTTAACGGCGTACTTTTCCCAGATGCGTATGATGCGCCCAGGCTGCGCCGGGTCGAAGAAAAAGCGGATTGTCCCAAAAACCGTCTGAAAGTCCTTCTCCTTCGAACTAAAAAATTGGGCAACGAACATCGCTTCAATGGCATCTTGTCTTACCTCGGAGATGCTTGGGTATACGATGAGGTCCTCTTGCCGATCCGAATTTCGCTTCCAATACGATTCCAATGCCTCAATCCCGAGGATTGGGCTCTTGCCAGATCTTTCATATTGGATGTCTCCAGCCATGATGCTTCGTAGCAGCGCGCTATCATGATGCTGCCAGGCGCTGAAGTACTTCGTGACTAGGTCAACTTGGGAGTACGATGGCATATGCCACCTTAATTCTTTCCTGGCCTATGATACCTGAAATCGAAGACGGCAACTCTAGCTCCACAAAATCGTGTATGACAGCACGTTCTCGTTTCATCGCCGCGACGACTATGGATTCGATGATCTCTGGATAATCTACAATTGCTGCGCCCATTGCTGACGGTATCAGATCGGATGCAAAATGCTGGGCGCTCAGTTCGCAGAGGCTGTAGGACGCGAGCAAAAAGCCCTCGCGCAAGCGGGATATGCTAGCGATGCCGACCTCTCCGACTTCGAACGAGAAGCTCCCTTGCAGATTCAATGCACCGGTCAGGGCATCGGCTCTCTTTAGCTGGTCGCATGATCTGTCCAGGAGCACAAATCGAATTGAGTCGTCATGGAGACGCGAGGAAATCGCATGAGTGAATGTTCCTAGGCCGGCTCCAACATCGAAATAGGGGTGCAGGAGCGATCTTGGGAGTAGCGGAAGCACAACGCTGGTTACGTAGCTACACTTAATGAGATTTCTAAGGTAGTACGCATCGTTGAAGTCCTCCAACAGCGCTTCCGGTATGGCGCCTAGGCCCTGACAGGTGCGTAGCACCTCCAACCTGCTGCGAGCTTGAGCCGAATTTCGGATAAAGGATGACCAGCGCGGACTTGAGCGCGCCACTTTTACAACCGCCTTACCTAATTTCAAAAATGGCGCATCCTCACGTAAGAGTACCTTCTCATTCACGTTTCTGGTCAACGGCTGTGAGATTGCCATACAGAGTGTCCTGCTAAGGGTGGGCAGCGCAGTTCAATACCTTGAAATTATAGGGATTTTCTTGTCCTACGGCAAGTTCGGCTGTTCGTTCCAGAGGCTGTCGCGACCGCGAAGTCGCGACAGCCTCTCAAGACTCCCGATGGCTGAACCGGTCGGGTCAGCGAAGGCAACTTATTGCCGTCATTTGAGGTAGTTGGCGCCAACCCGCGCACCCGCCGGGCAGTTGGAGGAACCTCGGAGTAGGTGAGGTAAAGATGGTAACCTCAAACCTTCGCCGGACGGCACTCGTGCTGAAGACCCCGGTTGTACCGGGGTCCAGTGCTGCGTGAGCTGAACTTAGCCTTGATGGTGAAAGGCGGACACGGTCGTCAAATACTCTACAGCTTCGCGCGCCATTCTTGCGGCTGAGAGGATCGCCCGGTGATCCCGGCTAAGCACGCTCAACCAAGTCGCTATGTAGGCGGCGTGATCCGCTCTCGGCTCTATGACGATCCGGAATGCCGAACAGAGGAAGGCTGCGCCCAACTCTGCAATCAGTTCCTCGAAGGCATAGGCTTCGTCGCCGAAGCGCTTGCCGAATGCGCGGTCGAGCCGCTGCGGCGCCCCCGACCAATGCACCATCTCGTGGAGCAGGACCGAATGATAGGCCTCGGTGGGTGAGCTGGTGCTCGTGCCGATGAACGCCCTCGGCTCCGGCATCTCGATACAGTCGAGATCGCGCCGGTAGCAAGCCCGATGCGAGCCATGGTGGATGTCGGCGCCGATCCTAGCAATGAAGGCCGCAACCTCTTCGTTGAGCTCGACGATGGTCTTGGATTCCGGCATGGGCGGGGTCCAGCCATCGACCTGATCGGCATTGAAGACATAGCTGAGCCGGGCGATGTAGCGCGGTGCATAGGTCGCGTCCACGTCGTCCAGTTCGCCTTCTTCCTGCTCTGATTCCACGGGCTTGTAGAAGACGATGGGCGCGCCGCGGGAGCCCTTGCGCACCTGGGCCCCGAGGTTCTGCCATTGCTTGTAGGACGCCCAATGGCCGGAGACGTAGCGGCCGAGCATGGCTTCAGCCCAGAGCGAGACGACATTTACCCCGCGATACGGCTTGCCCGTCGCGGCGTTAACTGGGAATTCCGGCGGCAAGATGCCGCCATGCCAGGGCATGCGGAATTCGTCTGCGCCGGCTTCGATTGCCGCGACGATCTTGTCCGTTATGGTGGCGAAGACATCCTTTCTGGAAAGAACATTGTTTTGCATTGATGCCTCCTCGGCAGCGCGGGAGCGCCGGACCATTCCGACGCTCCCGCCTGCCGGCGAGGCAGGGCGAGGGCTAATCCCAAGGATCGAGCTCACCCATGGCCACGAAATAGGTGACGGCGATTGCCGCGGCATCGAACAGGCTCTGGCGCGGATCGAGCGTATTCCAGACCTCGCGATTGCCGGGCAGCCGGTGGCCAAAGCTATCGATTCGATCTGCGATGACGCGAGCGATCTCGCCTCGCGTCTGGGCACCGAAGTGGACGAAGGCGGCCCGTATGACGTCGCGGTCAAAGACGCGCGTTCCTATTTGTGCGGCGTTGGCTTCTCCAATCATGGCCCGGTAGAGCTTCTGGATGCGCGGGCGCCGGCGGCTCTCTCCGTCCTCGAATGCCTCGACCGCAAGAACCGCAGGCTCGTATCGCTCGATTAGGCGCTTGAAGCTCTGAAGTAGCTTGGCGTCGTGGCCCGCGCGCTCGCGAACCAATGCCCAGCTCACAACCCGTCGCGGCGTCTCGAACAACACCCAACCGAACCCGAACGTGCTCACATGGACTGCTAAAACGAGACCAGGGGGCGCGGCGGCAATGACGGTCTTGGTCATGATGGTAGATGAAATTGCAGGCGGTTAATCAGTGCATTCAGATGCGCGCGCTTGCGCTTGGAGACAGGGTCCGTGCGCGTGGACAAACGGATTTCTATAGCGGCCGCCCGTAACAGGATGGCGTCCTCCATGCTCTCGACCAATTCCGGGAAGAGCTCTCGGTGTGGCCTGCCGAAGATGATCTCCGCCATCAACACGACTCGGATGCTCTGGGCACGTTGATCGGATTCGGCAAGCGCAACGCGGCTCCCGCTGAGACCCATCAGTTCCCCGAATTCACGCTGGCTAAGGCCCGAACGCAAGCGCTCGGTCCTCAGATAGTTCGACAGTCGGAGGCGCGGCATAAGATGCACACCCGGTGATCCGGGCCTAACCAGGATTACAGCTTCAGGATTTCAGGCTAGGCGGCAGATTTTGACGCCCAGTCAAGTCGAGTTGGGGATAACGCGGAACGGGCTGGAGATCGCCGAGCAGTGGGGGCGGCTCTATTCGGGCGTCGTAACGGGGATTCCGTAACGCGACGCCAAGGCGACGAGCCGCTTCGGCTCCTCTTCGCGCAGAACATAGATGCCGCTGCTCTTCCGCGTCTTGGCGCCCAATCGCGTGCGCAGCATGTGTCCCACCCAACGATTGGACACCGGACCTCCGAAGTCGGAACAGTGATCGGCGTTGAACTGGGCGGCGATGTCCCGCACCGCGATAGCGCCGCCTGGCGCGCGCTGGATCACCGCGACAACTGCGGCGAGCACAGCGCCCTGGACGCTCTCTTGCCGGTCCAAGAGTTCGGCCGCGCTCTGCTCTTCGAGCATGCGGCGAATATCGTCACGAACGGCAGGATCGTCGATCAGGCTCAGAAGCGGCAACGCCATCTGGTTGAGGCGAGGCCCAACACCGGGGATGAGCGCCGACGAATCGGCCTTGATCTTGAAGAACTCACATAGCCGGAAATGCAGCAACCGATTGCGCAACGCAAGCGCCTCGGTCTTGGCTTCGGGCGGAAGGTGGATGGGGATATCGGCACGCACATCCTTGAGGCCCGTCTCTTCGGTAAGGAAACGGCTTTCGAGGGCGTGATCCTCGAAGCGTTCACGCGTCGCCACGATCTTTGGACCAAACACCTTGAAGGCGTAGGGGCTGAATTCCTTGTGCCGGTTCTGCAGCGTACGCAGCACCGGCATGCCGGCCGTGGTCCCGTTGTTCAAAATCTTCACCAGCTCGGCCTTAGCGTCGCTGAAAGGGAGATCGGCCTCGTCGAGGATGAGCGTCCCGCCAAAACTGTCGAGCACATGGAAAATCGGCGACACCGTGCTCGCCCCAGAGGCGAAGAACGCCTTGTAGCAGAGCGAGCCGATCACCATCAGCGCACGGGTCTTACCTGTGCCGTAGTCGCCCTTGAGCCGCAGGTAAGGTACTTCCGTAAACGCGTCGTAGACCCAGGTCAGGAGCACGTAGTAGGCCGCGATAGTTTCGAAGCGTGGCGACAGGTCCACATAGCGTCTGAGATGGGCGCTGATGTCCGCGACGAGCTCGTGCTTGAAGCCATACTCGACAGGCGTGGATGGCAGGAGCACATAATCCTTGGCGATGAGATTGTTCGCCGCCGAATATGGCACCAGTGTTTCGCCACTTCCGAGCGAGAGTTCCTGCTCAAGATTCCAGAGGCCACCGAAGCGCGAGACGATGAGGCCCGTCTTTCGCTTGTCCCGGTCATAGACCAGCTCGACAAGCGTATCGCCTTCGACACGCGAGACGGTGGGGACGTTCTGGCTCGGCTTCTCCTTGTGGTTTGTCATCCCTAAACGATAGGCCGCATCGGCTCACGCGCTAGGCGGCAGAATTCGACCGAGGGTCGATAACCGCCGCCTAGTCCGATCACCATCGAGGTGCAAGCCTTGACCTATGTCCGAACGCAAGCCCGGCGACGATATTCTGGATCGCACCATGCCCGGCGCCGAAGGGGCCGCGCGTGAAGAGGCGCGCGCCAATCTCACGGCCTTCATGGCGGTGATGCTCCGGATTGCGGAGCGCGAAGTCGAGGAGGCGATATCTCAAATCCCGATTCGCGCGTCGGCCGATGATTCGGTAAAATCGCGACTCTAGTAGACCACCATGCGCACCTATCTCGGATACATCCGCGTTTCAACCCAGCGCCAAGGCACACAGGGCGTCTCGCTGCAGGAGCAGCGGGCCGCCATTGAGCGCTATGCCCAGCGCCAGGGACTGACAATAAGCGCTTGGTACGAGGAGCGGGTCACCGCCGCCAAGCGCGGCCGGCACGTTTTCTCCGAAGTTCTCAAGAAGCTAGCCCACGGCAAGGCAAGCGGCATCATCATTCACAAGATCGACCGCGGCGCTCGTAACCTCAAGGACTGGGCCGAACTCGCCGAACTGATCGACCGCGGCATCGAGGTCCACTTCGCACACGACGCTCTTGACCTACGCTCTCGCGGCGGACGCCTCTCCGCGGACATCCAGGCAGTCGTCGCAGCAGACTTTATCCGCAATCTGCGCGAGGAAACCCGCAAGGGATTTTACGGGCGCCTGAAGCAGGGCCTGTATCCTCTGCGTGCACCGATTGGCTATCGCGACATGGGCCGCGGCAAGGCCAAGGAGATCGATCCGGTCCAGGGACCCTTGGTCCGCGCTACCTTTGAGCTCTATGCCACCGGCGAGTGGAACTTCGACACGCTGCAGGCCGAGATGCGCCGCCGCGGTCTGCACAGCTATTCCAACCGGCCCATCAGCAAGGCAGGCCTAACCACAATCCTGAACAACCCCTTCTACACGGGGCTCATACAGCTCCGCAAAACGCGCGAGAGCTTCGAGGGCGTCCACGAGCCGCTCATTTCCAGGGCGCTCTATGACGCGGTTCAATTGGTCCTGCGCGGACGCCGCGCGGGCACAGTGCCGCTGCGCTACGATTTCGTATTCAAGCAGATGGTTCGTTGTGGCGGCTGTGGCAAACATCTCATCGGTGAGAAGCAGAAGGGCCGGTACATCTATTATCGTTGCCATGCACCGACCTGTGCAGGCACCTGCATTTCGGAAGCCAAGCTTGACGCCGAGATCGGCGACGCGCTGGCGCGGTTCCGGTTCGCGCCCGAGGACTTCAGGGACTTGAGGGACATGGTAGAGAGGCTAAAGGGCGACGAGTCCGCCGAACGCGCGAAGCGCGAGCAGAGCCTTAGACTCAAGCTTGGGAATTTCGACGCGCGCTTGGCGCGCCTCACGGATGCATTGATCGACTGCTTGATCGATAAGGAGGGATACGAGGAAAGGCGCGCTGCGCTCTTGGCCGAGAAGCGCTATATCGTCGAGGCGCTCGAATCGCTCGATACTGCGCACAGCACCCATGACGTCCTTATGCGTTCGCTCGAACTCGCAGAATCCGCATCGTTACGCTATGAAATCGCGAATCCCGTCGAAAAGCGCGAATTGGTGCACGCGACGTGTTCGAACTCGACGGTGACCGGAAAAAAGATAGCAATTGCGCTGCGCTCTCCGTTTTCGGAGCTCGCGAATTTGACGTCATCCTGGAATTGTGACCCGTCTCGGGATGGTAGTCGAACTTTTATCCGCAACGTGTTCGAAATCTTCAAAGCGAATGCAGAGAAAGAATGCCGTGAGGCGCGCGAACGCGCCGCCAACGACGATGAAGCCGGCACATATATGGCCGCATGAAGTCCCCGAAGTCCCTCAAGTCCCCAACCGCATTGCCCGTCGCCTTTACTTGGAATATTATGTTCCGAAGCCGAGGTGCTTTCTATGTTGGATATTATAGTTTTCAATGTTGAACACGGGCAAAGCATATTTGTTTACCCGCAGGGAGCACCCGAATATGGGATGCTCATCGACTGCGGCAATACGTCGGACTTTAATCCGATTGATCTCGTTATTCAGTGGAAGTTACTGCCCATTGACCCGACAGGCAGATATGTTCTCCGCAATTTGGCATTGACGAACTATGACCATGACCACTTTTCTGGTCTTCCGTACTTGCGGAGCCGCGTTCATATAGCAACGACATTCTTGGCACCCAACGTGTCGGCATCAGAGCTTCTGGCTATTAAGCCAGAAAAAACGGAGGCGCTTGAGCATCTGTGCTACCTGAAAAATACCTATACAGGCACCGTTCAAAACTACGCGCCGCCCTACAGGATTGTGCCATTTAGCCTGACCAAGAATCAGTTCCTTGGGGAGCAATGGGACACAAACAACCTTAGCCAGGTCATATTCGTCCAGTATGGTGGTTCGACGATATGTGTGTGTGGAGACCTGGAAAAGGCCGGGTGGGAACGTATGCTGCAAAACGTAAATTTTCGGAGCTGGCTGCAATCCACCGACATCCTCGTGGCGGCCCATCACGGGCGAGAAAACGGTCATGCCGAAGAGATATTCGGGTTTTGCAAACCGGAATGCGTGATTCTTTCTGATAAGGCTATTGTGCACGGTACGCAAGAAGGAATGGCGCAGGCGTATGCATCTCGGACCCGTGGCGACGGTGTCACTCTTGTTAGCGCACCAACTGTGCAGCGTCGCAAAGTGCTAACAACTAGGAATGACGGACATATTTGGGTGCAATTAGCGCCGGGCAACGGACGCATTTACCGGACCCTCTGATATGGCCGTGCAAGATCAATCGCTGAAAGACGCCAACCGAAGACCGCTCCTTGCCATCATTGTTGCCAACGCTCTCGCATTTTATCTGCTCGCGACATCAGGTGCGATTGCCATTTCTGGTTTCTCGGCGCTGGTAAAGAGCGGAGTAAACGCACTACCGGCAGGCGCGATATTCGTATTTACGAGCGTGCTAGTCGAACTCCTAAACGCCAAGTGGAAAGCCCGTCTTGTCTTTTGGAGGTGGCACCATCCCCTGCCCGGCGCGAGAGCATTCTCCGAGTACGTAGACACGGATGATCGAATTGATACTAGCGAACTTCGCAGAAAAATCGGGGATTTCCCTACAAGCCCGAAAGACCAAAACTCTCGGTGGTATAAGTTATATCTTGCTTCGGAATCTGATCCGCGCATTCAACAGGTTCATAAGGGATACCTATTCACGAGAGACTATGCTGCGATCAGTGTAATTTTCCTCGCCATCGGTGGCATAGCAATGTGGTGGCTCGTCTCCCATCTAACCGCGGCCGTTTATGACGCCGCGCTGATTGCTCAGTACCTCATAGTTCGTCAATCGGCGAAGCATCATGGTGAGCGTTTTGTTACCTCGGTTCTTGCCCTCACTGCGGCACGGTAAAGCATGACAAAATTCCACTTTCTAAACGTATGCGAGGGGGACTGCTCAATCATTGAACATGCGAGTAGCCGGATCACTGTGGTCGACGTCTGCAACGCTTCAGCCGAAGCTGATGCAACGAGTTCACGAACCGCAAAAACCAGCCAAAGCACCGCCAGTGCATTAGGGAATTTCAATCAAAAAAAGTACCCAGAGAACCCGATCAACTACATGCTCGACCGGGGCATTGATTCCATCCATCGTTTTATACTGACGCATCCTGACATGGATCATATGGATGGCATCAGGGCCCTATTCGCAGTGTTTGCGCCCACGAACTTCTGGGACAGCGATAACAACTGTGAGAAAGAGTTCGAGGAGGGAGGGCGCTATAAAGAGGAGGATTGGAAGTTCTACAAGAAATTACGGGACGAAGGATCGGGTAGCGATCCCAAACGGCTCTGCTTATTTTCCGGTGGGAAGGGGCATTATTACAATGATCCAAAAAAGGAAGGAAGCGGGCACGATGGTCTGCATATCCTGGCGCCTACAAAGCGCCTACTCGCTGACGCGAACGCGTCAGGAGAACATAACGATGCGTCGTATGTCCTTCTCTATCGAAGCAAAGGGGGGCGTATCTTGCTCGCGGGCGACTCGCATGACAGTAGTTGGGAGCACGTTCTCAAAAAGCATGCCGACGATATTAAGGACGTTGATATTCTCATTGCGCCTCATCATGGAAGGGACTCGGAGAGAGATTATGCGTTTTTGGATGTCGTAAATCCGACTATTACATTTTTTGGGAACGCGAGGTCTGAACATCTCGCATATGATGCTTGGAACAGTCGCGACCTCCCATTCATAACCAACAACCAAGCGGGCAGCATGATTGTCGACACGAGCACAAAGCCAATGTCCCTCTACGTTACAAACAGAGTGTTTGCTGAAAGATTTTATAGCGAGACGTTTTTCTCTGATGAGTTCGGCGGTTACTACATCGGCGACATTGCCCGTTAAGTGGAAAGATTAAGATCTTATAACGAGGAAGAGTTTGACTCGCGGTCAAAAAGTGCCGCCTAGCGCGATTGTTTGCGACCGTCGATGATGGCTAGCGGTCGGCCGATCATTACAAACCCATAGCATTCCGCCTATGCACAACAACAAAGCGCTCGGACTTATCCGCCTCACCGACGATGTCCACCGCAAGGAGATTGAGGAGAACCTGCAGGTCTGTCTCGACGACCTCTACGGACTGGTTACCGCCGTCGAGAAGAACATCGACCAGTTCGATGGACTCGTGAATCGGATTCTCTATGGCGTGCCGTTTAGTGGCCCGGTTCGTAGCCGGGGCGCGAGCGACCGCCTGACACTCTAGTGCGCGCTTAGCGCACCGACCCGACTCGCCGTCGGGTCACGCACCAGGTTTAGACTCGTATTACGACACAAAACTTGCCGTGTGACCCTTCTCGGGATGGTATTCGAGCTTTTGCGCGCGAAGCACTCGCCATTCTCATGACGGATGCCGATACAGAGCGGCGCGAGCCGCTCAAACGCCCCGCGAACGACAACGGCGATGCCGTAATGGTTGCCTGAAGTCCCCGAAGTCCCTCAAGTCCTAGGGCGGCTTACTATCGAGCAAGCGCACTCGTTTCGTATCGCATCGATGAACTCTGACGCAAGTAACTGGTGCCACGGGAGGAATAGCGGCTCAGGGAGGTTATCAAAACTCACCCAGCGAAGCTCGACGAATTTATCCGGCTCTCGGATCTGCGGACTGCCGCCAGCGAAATCGCTCAACATCCATATGGTAATGTAGTGCTTGCCTTCAGTGGGAAAGCGATCATTGGTGAGCGCGCCAAAGCGTATATTTTTAATTGCGACGCCGGTCTCTTCCTCAACCTCACGCCGCGCGGTGTCCTGCAATGATTCACCAAACTCAAGATGGCCGCCGGGGACCGACCAGGTGCCGTCCCCATGTGCGTTCTTGCGCTGGCCGAAAAGAAACATGCCGTCTTTGAAGACGAATACGCCGACGCCTACACGCACGAGGGGATGATCTGCCATGATTGAGAATTATATCTCAAGCGTGAGGGCT
>JAJZCS010000251.1 GCA_021829055.1 Pseudomonadota bacterium | reverse complement strand
GATTGCTCGAGGGGATTGTGAGGGGAAGCTGGGAGGCTCTGCGGTAAAGAAAACCATGACCTACGAACCCCGCAGCCAGTTCTTGCACATCAGCCCGTCGACCCGGCTAAACTCCCGTTCATTGTCCGTGACCACTGTATAGCCCAGCGCCTTGGCATGGGCGGCAATCAGCAGGTCGTTGCCGCCGATGCGCGTGCCGGCCTGCTCTAGCTGAGCCCGGATCGTGCCGTAGGCTTCATCCGCAGGCTGCTCGAGTGGTACAACCTCGAGCACGGACAGCACCGCTTCGAGCTGGGCCGTGAGGCGCGCCGAGCCTCGCTTGGCGGCGCCGAAACGCAGCTCAGCCGCCACGACGATACTGGTGCAGATTTCAGTCTCGCCCACCTGCTTGATATATTCGGCCACCCGCCCCTGCGGATGCCGCACCAGGTCGGAGAGGATATTGGTGTCCAGGAGGTAGCGCATCAGATCGCCACATCGTCCAGCGGCAGGTCGCTGATCGGCGTAAAGTCTTCTTCGAGCGCCGGCAGGGTGGCGAGAAGGGCTAAAAGGGAGCGCGGGGCCGCGGGCTCGATGATGATCTTGTCGCCCTCCTTGCGCATGACGGCATCCTCCCCCGGCAGTTCGAACTCCCGGGGGATGCGCACGGCTTGGTTCCGGCCGTTCATGAAGAGCTTGACGTGGCGGGTGGGTTGCATGGAGTACAACTAGCATATGACACGGCCTATGTCTAGCGAGCGACCACCACCGGGAGAAGCGTCATGCCATTCAAAAATCTGGAAGACGTGCTGAAGATCGATCCACGGTTCGTCGGCATTTGCACGATGCGTGATGGCCTGCCAGTCCAGATGGAACTGGCCGACCTCCATGCCTGGATCGCCGAGGTCCAGTTGGGCAGTTCTGCCCCCGTCGATGTCCAAACGGCGTTCGACCGTGTCCGCAGTATGTTACTATACGCCTATTTTGACTACGACTTGCTTGTGCCCGCTGAGATACAAGCCTTCGGTGCCGTCGAGCCGGCCCTGAAGCACCGCCTGAACGGCCACGGCCAACCATCCAAGGAAACCCTGCGCAACGTCGTCGATAGGGCGCCAAAGGCGGGCATCCTGCCGCCGCTCTCATCCAAAGACCGTCCTCTCAGTGACCCGATAGAGGCAATGATTGCGTTACGGAACGGTCTGTCTCACGGCACGGCCGACCTTCATCTTCCGGCCATGGCGGTCAACGTCATCGAAGCATGTGCCGGTGTGATCGGCACAATCTACCCCGGTTGAACGACCAAGCCCACGCCTGGCTTGGCCAAATAACCCAGGTGCGGCATGGATTTTCCTAAGAGGAGTCCTGACCCTCAAATTCGTAGTCTGGTGCGCTAAATTACATCATAGCCAGTCGTGTTCGGTATAAGTGGTTGTGTGCCCGCGCAACAGATCGGCGGTCTGAGACCGGCTCCGGCGTTGGCGGCGGCCACTGAGAGTGGCAGTTCCAGTTGCTGGAACCCGCAACACCCGATTCTTGCGATTGGTTGAAAGAGCTATTCCTCCACTGCGGAGGAGCCGCTGCGGCGGCTCGCTTTCTTCTGGAGGCGATCACGGCCACCCGTGACGTCGGCATTGCGCATTGAGTTGGGCCCCTGCTGCCAGCCGAAGGCACGACAAAACAGATGCTCGGCAAGATCGCCGCCGGGATTGTTCGATCTGCGGATGACGCCGCGCCGCCGGAGTTCCTCCGACACCGCGTCGTGCACCGCGCCCATCGCATCGCCTCGATGGCCGCGTGGTAGGGGGTCGCCGCACTGACGATACTGATGTGCGGGGTTTCGGCTGGCGCGCGTGAAACCCTGACGCCGGTACCCTCCAGCCAGGCGGGAACAGCCCGCGGTCCTGCACAGTCCACTGTACAGGAATATGCGCTGTTAGCGCCTTGAGGAGCGCCCTCCAGCAGGGGGAGAGCTCAGTGAGGCCGACGATTTCCATTGGCCCGATTACGGCCGGCGCATGGACGACACGGCGGATCGCCGCGACCAGAAAGAAAGGTCTGTGAATGGGCGGCAACGGAGAAGGAGGCCATTTCTCCCGGATGAATGGCCGTGATCTCTACCATGGTCAGGACCCCGCACTGCGGATTTTGCGTGAGATCGCCGAACGCTGCGCCCGTGTCGATAAAGTGGACGTTTCCAAGCGTTATGGGCTCTTCGACCGGCGAATGGCCAACAAAAACTGCATCGATTCCCACGACAGGTTGTCGTATTCCCCGCTCAATACGGAGGCGGGACCACAACGCGTACTCGGCAATGTCTGCAAATTCACCATCCTTTTCCTTCCGTTTGAGGATGTCCGTGAATTCACCCCACGTCATGCGATGAGGAACGTCGGCATGAACAATTCCCACTGTTCCACACGGTGTCTCTACTTCGATCGCAAGCGGAAGTGCGGCGAAGGCGTTAGCGATGGTGACGCGTTGTGCAAGGTCGAGATCAAGTAGCCAATCCATTCCATTCTTGCGGAGAACGTCGTGCTCATCACGAGAGGCAGGCGTTGGTCCCGTGTAGAGGTCGATAAGCATAACCTCATGATTGCCACGTACCGAGCCCCCTCCACCTGCATCAAGCCAGTCCAGAAAAGGCAGCACATCGTTCGAGCGCCGGCCACGGTCGGCGAGGTCGCCGACACAGAACAGCCGGTCTTTGCCAAAGCAAAAACCGACGCTAGCCAGGGCACTCTGCAGGAGGTCGTAGGCTCCATGAAGGTCTCCAACCACAAAATCGCGGCCTGTCTGGTTGCAGTGAAAGCGGCGCACGACACTGCCGGAATAACTCACGGAGCGCGTCGGGATATTGGCTTGCGTAGATGAGGGGGCCATGGTTTTCCGCGAACAAGATGACAACGGGAAAGGCACTACAATATCTCTCGTTACCGGAATGTATTCTATCAGGCTTTGTTTTCTTGTGTCCGTTCTTTTCGATCACAGACAAACACATGGACCGGATACGCCGAAAACATGCCTTCCATCAGCGAAACTAACCGGGTGCGGTGAAAACCGGACAACCGTCTTTAAACGATCCGGAGTTACCGTGATAATTTCTGGCGCTTATATTGGAAAAATACGACCCAAAAACCACATCTTTTCCAGATCGCAGCCTCACAGCCAGCCCGCGACGTGCAAATCTTGCTTTATGGCGATATCTATGTCGATTGGCGGTAGAATTTGACCGGAAAACGCCTGATTTTTTAATCTGGATTTACCCCACTTCTTGAACCGTACAACCTTGGCCCCAGCTGGGGATATTGCCCCGTCGCGCGGGTCATTATCCGGCGAAAACCAGAGACCAATCCCTAACGCAAATTGACAATCAGATGTTCGTCAGATGAATGGTGCCATGATCCATACATGATCCTCTGTCAACATGATGTTTGAAGGAGGATCTCGCCGCTACGACGAATGCGATCGAACGTCTGCACGAGGAGTTCAAGCGCCGGATCAAGACCCAGACCGTGCTTCCGTCGGCGGAAACCGCAGCGATGCTGTTCTGGTCGCTGCTCGCATCCG
>JAJZCS010000250.1 GCA_021829055.1 Pseudomonadota bacterium | reverse complement strand
GGCGGGTTTCGTGGCTTTTCATCCGACCGCGGAAGAAACTCCCCCAGTCCATTGGTGTCATCGGTTCTGGCCCGGCTGGGCTCGCCGCCGCTGAAGCACTTCTTCGCCACGGCTATGCGGTTCACGTTTATGATCGGCACGACCGCGCGGGAGGTCTTTTAATCTATGGCATCCCTGGTTTTAAGCTTGACAAATCAGTGGTCACGCGCCGAACCGAGTGGCTAAGCGATGGTGGTGTAATCTTCCATTTAGGCCACGACATTGGGGACACAGAATCCTTTGCTGCTCTGCGTGCTCGGCACGACGCCATTCTGATCGCCACAGGTGTATACCGGCCGCGTGACATCGCAGTGCCAGGTGTCGGCCTATCCGGTGTCGTGCCAGCACTTGATTATCTCATTGCCTCAAACCGGAAAAGCTTCGGCGATAAAGTTCCTGAATTTGAAGCGGGAACTCTGAACGCCGCTGGTAAACGCGTTGTTGTTATTGGCGGCGGCGATACCGCAATGGACTGTGTCCGTACCGCCGTTCGACAAGGCGCGTCTTCGGTCACTTGCCTCTACCGCCGCGATCGTGCCAACATGCCTGGTTCTGCACGAGAGGTTGCCAACGCCGAAGACGAAGGCGTGATCTTCTCTTGGCTCGCCGTCCCGGAAGCTTTTCTTGGCAGTGGTTCTGTCCGTGCGGTCCGGGCGCAGCGTACGCGCTTGTGCCTAGCCGATTCATCCGGCCGGCAAACCATTGAGCCTGTTCCGGACTCGTTGTTCACCCTTGAAGCAGACCTTGTGGTCAAGGCGCTCGGTTTCGATGCGGAAGATTTGCCGACGGCGTTTGGGCAACCAGAACTCACCCTAACCCGGTGGGGAACCCTAAGGATCGACCCACATTCCTTTGCAACCGCTTTGCCGGATACATACGCAGCCGGCGACATTGTCCGCGGTGCGACTCTTGTCGTTTGGGCTATCAAAGACGGTCGTGACGCTGCCGAAGCGATTCACCGGCGCTTTCACATTCAGGACTCCAGGGTTCCAGGCCTGGCAACTGCAGCGGAGTGAAGATCATGGGCTCTGAAACTGGCGCAGAATTTGTTAACGGCTGGAACGATAATGTTCGTCGCCTACAGAACACGTACCATCCTGCACAGGAACATGATGCCTGCGGGGTAGGCCTCGTTGCCGCCCTCAATGGGCAAAAGCGGCGAGACGTCGTCGAAGCTGGCATTGATGCTTTGCGTGCCGTGTGGCACCGGGGCGCGGTGGATGCGGATGGCAAAACCGGCGATGGAGCCGGCATCCATCTTGAAATTCCTCGTGACTTTTTTGCGGAAGCCGTCGAACGAGGCGGAGATCGCGTTCATCCTGGCGCCATCGGAGTAGGCATGGTCTTTTTGCCGAAAACCGATCTCAGCGCTCAAGAGACGTGCCGTCAGATCATCGAAACTGAAATTCTCAATTTCGGCCACCGAATTTATGGCTGGCGCCAAGTGCCAATCAACGTCTTTTGTATTGGCGAGAAAGCAAACGCGACGCGACCGGAAATCGAGCAGATCATGGTACGTAACGCGTTAGGCCGGTCCGATGCGGAATTCGAGCTTGACCTGTACGTCATTCGACGCAGGATCGAAAAGGCCGCGATCGCTGCGCAAATCAGTGAGCTATATATATGCTCACTCTCGTGCAGGTCGATCATCTACAAGGGCATGTTTCTTGCCGAAAGCCTAACAGACTTCTATCCAGATCTCCTAGATACGCGGTTCGTCTCTCGCTTTGCGATTTACCATCAACGTTACTCTACCAACACATTTCCGACTTGGCGGCTTGCACAGCCATTTCGCGTACTGGCTCATAACGGTGAAATCAACACGCTGGCTGGCAATGTTAATTGGATGAAAAGCCACGAAACCCGCCTTGCAGCAGGACCTCTAAACGATCATCTGGACGACATTAAGCCGATCATCCAAGCCGGAAGTTCCGATACCGCAACCCTCGACGCCGTATTTGAACTTCTCATTCACGGTGGCCGTGACGCACCCATGGTGAAAACCCTGATGATCCCGCCATCCATCGGCGCCAATGCCACTATGCCGGCAGCACATCGTCATCTGATCTTATATTGCAATGCCGTTATGGAGCCCTGGGATGGCCCCGCAGCTATTACCGCCACAGATGGGCGCTTCGTTATTGCGGGACTTGATCGTAACGGATTGCGACCGCTCCGTTACACGATTACGACTAACGAACTCCTTATTGTTGGCTCCGAAACCGGAATGGTCAAACTCGATGAACGGAATATCATCGAGCGCGGCCGGGTGGGCCCTGGCGAAACGATCGCTGTTGACCTTGACGCACCACGCTTTTATCACGCGTCAGAAATGTTAGATTTTTTATCTAAACGTCAGAATTTTGGCTCCTGGATCAAACGGACAACCATTATCGATACGCTCGTTAAAACAAAATCTACAGACCATATCTATACAAAACAGGACGATTTACGGAGACTGCAGAGAGCCGTTGGATTAACACTCGAAGACCTTGAGTTGATCCTGCATCCGATGGTCGAAGACGCCTCTGAGCCAACTGGCTCGATGGGTGATGATACCCCAATTGCGGTACTATCGTCACGCTATAGGGGTCTACATCATTATTTCCGGCAAAGTTTTTCACAGGTTACCAACCCGGCCATGGACTCGCTCCGTGAAACTGGTGTGATGTCACTGCGTACGCGGCTTGGCAATCTCGGCAACATCCTTGATGAGGATTCCAGCCAGTGCGAGCTATTTCAACTTGAAAGCCCGGTTCTATCTACGGCGGAGTTTGACGCAATGCGCCGTACCATGGGGCGTTCCGCCTGCGTTGTCGACTGTACCTTTGATAAATCGACCGGCGAATCTGGATTGAGGGCCAGCATTGAACGCATCCGACGCGAGGCCGAGGAGGGAGTGCGTGCTGGGCGTACGCACGTCATACTTACTGACGAATCCTTCAGCGAAAACAAGGCTGCCATTCCCATGATTCTCGCGACAGGTGCGGTACATACCCATCTTGTCCGTCAGAGCCTCCGCACGTTTACTAGCCTTAATGTCCGTAGCGCTGAATGCATGGACATACATTATTTCGCTGTGTTAATCGGGGTTGGAGCCACTACCGTTAACGCCTACCTTGCACAGGAAAGCATCGCCGACCGCCACCGGAGGGGCCTGTTCGGAGATCTTCCCCTCGATGTATGCATCGGCCGCTACAAAAAGGCTGTTGACAAGGGCTTGTTGAAAGTCATGAGCAAGTTGGGCATTTCCGTGATATCATCGTATCGTGGTGGCTACAATTTCGAGGCAATCGGCCTCTCCCGCGCATTGGTCGCCGAGTTCTTCCCTGGGATGCCGTCACGCATCTCTGGAATCGGTCTATCCGGGATCGCCCATAAGATTCTTGAACTTCATGAGAGCGCCTGGAATGGAGATATTGTCACCTTACCAGTCGGAGGTTTGTATCGCTTGCGGCGTAGCGGAGAAACTCATGCTTTCGACGATGAAATGGTTCATCTTCTCCAAACGCAGG
>JAJZCS010000249.1 GCA_021829055.1 Pseudomonadota bacterium | reverse complement strand
AAATCCGTCCAATCGACGGTGGTATGAGGCAAAACTCGAACGGGCTTATCGACATCTGCTCCCAGGTACCCTCACACCACTTCATTTGACGAACCCTATTGGAAAAAGGCGCTGGGCACAGGCTAGAGCGTGATTGGTTTTGGTTGGATCGCGGGGTTCCTGAATTGGCGCATGAGTGATTCAAACTTCTGGCTGGATCTGGAGGCAGGCGATGATGGCGAGACCTTATTCCGATGATCTTCGGGAGCGGGTTGTGGCGGCGGTTTTGGAGAATGGTCTGTCGTGCCCTCGAACGGCGGCGCGGTTTGATATAGCGGTCAGCACGGCGGTGATGTTCAAGGTGCTGATCCTAGCGGTACAGAACAGCGTCAACGACGCGCGTATGGAATATCTGATCCGGGATCGGCTGAGCTGGCTGTGGCCTGCTGCCGGTTTCGTGGACACCGAGATTTCGTGGACACCGAGATAAGATGTTTAACGCAACAGGAGTGCAAAATGGCTCGCAGGCAATATACACGTGAGTTTAAGCTTGAGGCGGTCCGGCTGATCAAGAAGCGCGGTGTTTCGGTTACGCAGGCGGCGCGTGACCTTGATGTTGGTGAGGGGGTGTTGCGGCGCTGGGCCCAGCTCATTGTAGCTGTAGAAGTCTCGACTTAAACTGACAGATGGTGTCTGCTGAAGCTCAACCAGGGCTGTGGCAGGGGCGGAACTGGCCGGGCAACACAGCCCCTGCCACAGCCTCAGAGGACACGATCATGACCAAAGGCCAGAAGATCATTCGCGGAAAAGTCGGCCTTCTCGAGCTATCGAAGCAGCTCGGCAATGTCAGCCAAGCGTGCAAAATGATCGGCTATTCGCGGGACAGCTTTTACCGGTTCAAGGAGCTTTACGACAAAGGTGGCGAGATCGCCCTGTAGGAACTTTCCCGCCGCAAACCAATCCTCAAGAACCGTGTCGATCTGGCGGTCGAGGAGGCCGCCATCACAATCGCCGTCGAACAACCAGCCTGGGGCCAGGCGCGTGCATCCAATGAACTGCTCAAGCGCGGCATCACCATCTCGCCCTTTGGCGTGCGCAGTGTCTGGCTACGCAATGACCTCAGCACCATGAAGCTCCGGCTCAAGGCGCTGGAGGCCAAGAGGGCGCAAGAAAGCCTGATCCTTACCGAAAGCCAGCTTGCCGCTCTGGAAAAGGCCAAGGCGGACAAGGAAGCCTGGGGTGAATTCGAAACCGAATGCCCCGGCTATTGCGGCGCCCAGGACACCTTCTACGTCGGCACGCTTAAAGGCGTTGGACGCATCCATCAGCAGACCTTCATCGATACCTATAGCAAGGTGGGGGTCGCCAAGCTCTATGATCGCAAGACACCAATCACCGCCGCCGACCTGCTCAACGACCGGGTTATCCCGCTCTTTGACCAGCATGACGTGCCGCTCCAGCGCATGCTGGCCGATCGCGGCACCGAGTTCTGCGGCACCCACGATCGGCACGAATATGAACTATACTTGGTGGTTGAAAATATCGGCCATACCCGCACCAGGGCGCGCAGTCCGCAAACCAACGGTATCGTCGAGCGCTTTCACAAAACCATGCTCGACGAGTTCTACCGCATCGCCTTCCGCCGTAAGGTCTACGACAGCATAGAGGCGCTCCAGACGGATCTCGATGCCGGGATGGAGGACTACAACTACAACCGTACACACCAAGGACGATACTGCTTCGGAAAGACGCCCATGCAGACCTTCCTTGACGCCAGCCACATCGCGCACAAAAAACAGATCCGAACTCAGGCCGAACATAATCAGGCAGCCTGATCCCAACTGGCCAGTTCTTTCTGTCTGTCAGATAAAATGCAAACTTCTACATTGTAGCGATGCACCCAGTCGCGCAGCGTCTGCCCATCCATCGCACATGTCGCGGCCGCATCCTGCCGCGACCAGCCCTCCAGCACCAAAGCAATCGCCAGTAGCCCGCCGGGCAACCTTGCCATCCCGCGCCCGCGCCGCGTGGTCCCGCAGCTCGGCCGCCAACACGTAATCGCTACCGTCATCGCCGTCCCTCCGCCTCATGCAAACGACGAATCACGCGCTCCCGAGCCGCGCCAACTCACATTCGAGTCAACAGACCCGCAGGTTGGTATAAGACAACGAACTCATCATCTATACGCAACACTGCAAGATGGACCCACGCACCACAACTTAAGAAATTTATTTCGCGTGACCGCGCGACACGTAACAAGGAGAACCGTCGCCGATGCGTCTGTCAACTGCTGCCGATCAGGATTCCTACGCCGAACACAATCGCGCCTCCAAGTGCGACCTGCATCGCGGCGCGAGCTGGTGGGGTATCCATATAGCGGGCTCGAACCCACGAAATAGCCGCCAACTCTATAACCACCACGATGACCGCGAGCATCACTGCTGTCGTAAAGTTCGGTATCAAAAACGGCAGAGTATGTCCGATTCCGCCCAGAGTCGTCATCGCTCCAGTTATGACACCTCGCATAATGGGGGAGCCGCGTCCCGTTAGACTACCATCGTCGGACAATGCCTCTGCAAAAGCCATCGAGATACCCGCACCCAAGGACGCCGCAATCCCAACAATAAAGGCCTCCCACGCTCTGCCCGTCGCAAAGGCGGCAGCAAAAACGGGGGCAAGAGTTGAGACCGAGCCATCCATGAGCCCAGCAAGGCCAGGCTGGATATAGCGGAGCACAAAATTTCGGCGGGCCGCGGCGTCTTCGGCAGAACGGACATCTTGAGGCAGATTTTCTTCCGTAAGCTGGTCGGCAACGCGTTCGTGTGAAGCTTCTGCGTCCGCTAAATCACCCAACAGCTTACGTACAGCAGTATCCGACGCACGACTGGCAGCGAGGCGATAGAAATTCTCCGTTTCTGCCTCCATGCTTTCCGCAAGCTTACGAACGTCGCGAATACTCGGCTTTGGCATTTGCCAAACCGCCTTACGGATCAGAAAACCGCGCACATCTTGCCGACGAATGAGCGGGATATGGTTCCCAAATTTTTCCTGGAACAGATCAATCAACCGCCGCCGATGTTCGCTTTCTTCGGCTGCCATATCCGCAAAAACCTTGGAAGAAGCTGGGTAATCTGCATGCAGGCTTTCGGCAATGTCGGAATAGATCCTGCCATCTTCCTCTTCGGCCCCAATCGCCAGGGCAAGAATCTCGCGCTCAGAGAGTTCTGAGAAATTTCGCATGGAAAGCAGAATGACCAGCTGGTACTTCTCCGTCAAGATAGAAAACCATGGAGATACCGACAATCATTCAAATAGGTCGACGCGAGTAACGTCCGGATAGCCCAAATGGCACACTCCCTCCATGCCACAGCATGACCTCGCACCAGATGCGGCCATCACCCCGGGCGCACAGATGCTGGCCTCAGTAGCCACCTTACCGAGGTCAGCCGCCTTATTGGACGCTTGGCACAACCGCTTCAGAAAACGCGTACGTCCGATGTGCTACCCTCTAGTTTTCTTGGCTAGACGCCATGCTCGTTCCATGGAAGCGGGGGGGCGACGGAAGGTACAAGCGGCACATGAAACATGG
>JAJZCS010000248.1 GCA_021829055.1 Pseudomonadota bacterium | reverse complement strand
TATATGTATCGGTCCAAACGCCATCCCATTGTGTATTTGTCTCTATAAATTTTTCATTATAGCTTTTTAGAAAAGCATTAAAAAATTCCTGTGCGTTTGGCATGATAAATCCTCGTTGGATGAGGCGCAAATTCAGTCGAAGCGACAATCATAATCGCCAGCTATCGCAAGATCGAGCACACAAACGTGTGCGCATCCCAGAATTCGGTATTATGGAAACGCCCCGGAAGTCACCGGGAAGTCGTCAGATAGTTGTCGCCCGGCGTAGCGCCCGAGGCCAGAGTAACCCCGCTGCGAGGATTGGTCAAAGCGGCGTCCGCAGGCCCCGCCAGGCGCCAATCTTTACTTGCCGCGCCGAAGCCAGGCGATCACGAAACGCCCGCCGACGGGGACGACGGCAGGGCAGCCGGCCCGCCGATCGGCAGAGCCTTCCTTGCCATGCTGCGATGCACAAAATTCATATTGAAGCCGCTCCCACCAGAGCTATATCGGCTGTGTCTGGGGCCTATGGGGGTCCTGACACAAAAGTGCATTTTACGTACGCTAGACGTGAACAAATCACGCACAGAGTCGGCCGGACATCCGATGGCTGCTGATTGAGGCTCGCGAGATCAGCACCATTCCCGCAGAATCGTGAGAGTTTTCAGAGTCTTCACCTCCTGATGTCGACATAGTATATCGCGCAGTCTCTCGAGATCGTCGGTTGAATTGGTTTCCAGCCTGATGACCATATCGAGATCACCTGCAATCGACCAACAACCCATCAACTCAGGCCAGGCCCGGATCGCGGAATAGACAATTCGGCATACTGGCCGTTTAAGCTCCAGGTGGAGAAACGCACCTGCTTGAAAATTCTCAAGAGGTGGATCGTCAGCCATTTCGATCGTGAAGCGGCGGATTACACCGCCCTCCCGCATGATGTCGATACGGTCTCTGACCGTCGCACGCGATACACCGGTGGCCGCGGATATTTCCGAAATTGTTCGCCGGCTGTCTTGCTGGAGCAACCCCAAAATTCTCCGATCAACCTCGCTGAGTCGAAGCCGGTTGGGGCGACCTGCGTTATCCTGTGCCATTTCCGCGTCCTGATCTGAGAGCCGGCTGAGCTGAGATCAAAATGGCAATTTTACGCCAATTTGGCAAGTTGGACGCACCATTTTGGAGTGCCATCCCGGCGGTCAAACAACAACGGGATGGACACCATGGACGGCTTTCTTGATCGGTTCGAGATAGAGCAAAAATTCCAGAACGATGCGTGGCAACGAATACTTCTATCCGATTTTGCCACGACTCTGCTAAGCGAGGAGCGGCCCTTTCCCTGCATCTTCGGAGAAGGCGGCATGATCACCATCAACCCAGGTCAGGCAGATGTGAATGATCCCGCGAACCTCATCTTCGAGATTTTGCCTGAGCAAGGATCGATCGAGGTTCAAAGGGATGCTCCCGGCAAACTACACGACTGGCATAAGCACGACACCGACGAGACGCTGATTATCGTCGGCGGGGCAGTACGCTTCTTCTGGGAGAACGGTGAGAGGACGTGCAAACCGGGTGACGTCATCAATCTCCCCGCCGGCGACCGACATGGGTCCGAAGCCCTCGATGACGGGGCGACATATCTCATCGCCCTCCGTCGCCTCGCACTGGCTTTGACCTAAATGATTATGATCCAACCGGAGATGCAGACCTCATGACCGATGGCCTTGCCAAGTCGCTTGGCGTCGTGCGCGGCACGGCGCTGATGCTGAATATCGTAATCGGCGCCGGGCTTCTCACCTTGCCTGGCCTCGCAGTCGAGCAAGCGGCGGGATACGCTTTCGCGGCTTGGTTGGCGTGTGCGGTCTGTGCCGTGCCGTTGCTCGGCGTCTTCATAGTGCTTGGCAAACGCTATCCCGAGGCTGGTGGGATATCCGCTTACGCGCGGCGGGCGTTCGGCCCCCTCGGAGAGCGGATCGCTTCCCTTCTGTTTCTGGGGGCGGTTATATTTGGGCTGCCGGCTATTGCGCTAACCGGCGGTCACTATGTGGCTGCCGTGTTCGGTGGATCGCCCCGTTTCTACGCAGCCGGTTTAATCCTCTGTGCCATGATACCTCATCTGGTACCGGGAACTGCCGCTGCCCGCGTGATGGCATGGCTAGCGTCCCTCGTGCTTGGTGCCGTCGTCGCATTTCTGGGGGTTGGCATCGTAAGCGCAGCCGCCCGCCCGATGCATTTACCGATTGTCTTCCCGAGTTTTTCGCACATCGGGATACTTACCTCACCCTTTATGATGTTATTTTTTGCTTTCACCGGATGGGAAGTTGGTGCCGGCATCGCGGAAGAATTTCGAAACCCCACCCGGGACTACCCAATCGCGATGGGTCTCTCGTTCGTGATTGCGTCAATCCTCTATCTTGGTATCGCCTATGTCGCTCAAGATATCGATATCAGCGGTTCATATGTCTCACCATTTGTGGCGATCGCTCAACCATCGCTGGGGAAATTAGGCGTTACGATGGTCGCCGGCGTTGCCGCCGTGATCATTTTTGCGAATCTGTCAGGTGCCGTGTGGGGCGTCTCACGAATGGTCTATGGACTTGGCCGCGATGGAGTTCTGCCTTCGGTTTTAGGGGAGACAACCGGTGGGCGGCCGGTCACTGCCGTCGTGGCGACCATAGGAGTTCTTTTGTTGGTTCTGCTGTTAAGTGGTCTAGGATTTATCGGGATAGGAAAAATGTTTAGCCTGGCCGGGCAAAACTTTCTGATCCTTTATGGGATTGCGGCTCTAGTCATATTAAAATTATGCAAAAGCGTGTTTGAGAAATCACTTTCTGTTTTTGTTTTTGTAGGCAGTCTGGTTATTTTGTCTTGGCAAGGTAAATCCCTATTGTATCCGATCTTTATCATTATACTATCGCTTTTCTTGACGTTGATTCAACGAAACCGACCGGCGATTCTGTCATCCGAGCGCAAAACTGATGCTTGCGGGTAGCGCTCGGTTACAGGGCTTTGTAAAGCGCGGTTTTCCCGACCCTGACGCGGCTCGCAGCCTCTCGGACAGTAAGCCCTTTGGCGATCAAATCACGTGCCCGCCTGAGCTTATCGTCGGTGATGACGGGCTTCCTGCCGCCGAGGCGACCACGGGCTTGTGCGGCGTGAAGGCCGGCGCGGGTCCGCTCGCGGATCAGGTCACGCTCAAATTGCCCGAGCGCGCCGAACACGTGGAAAATCAACCGGCCTCCTGGCGTGCCGGTATCGATCTTCTCGGTCATACTGTGCAGGCCGATGTGGCGGGCATCCAACTCTTTCACCGTGTCAATCAGGTGCGACATCGATCGCCCCAGCCTGTCCAGCTTCCAGACCACCAGGGTATCCCCGTCACGCAAATAGGCAAGTGCTTCAGACAACCCCGGCCGATCGGTTTTGGCACCGGACGCGCGATCTTCGAAGATCCGATCACACTTCGCTGCGACCAGCGCATCACGCTGGAGGGCGAGATCCTGCTCGTTGGTCGAAACTCGTGCGTAGCCGACGCGCGTCATTGCTGATTTGTCCGTTTTGTTGTCCGAAAATCATCTTGTCCGTATTCTCGTAGCGTGTCCATGGTTTAC
>JAJZCS010000247.1 GCA_021829055.1 Pseudomonadota bacterium | reverse complement strand
GAATAGGCACGAGACATTGATGCTGGCCTCCAACCCAGCCAGCATCTTGAATCAGAAACCAGACCGCGCCGGAACCCTAAAAATGAATCAAAGTGAAAATATCAGACTCTAAACCCAATCCAGCAAACGCCGGGACTAAACACCTAGGGCAGTATTGGCTGAATTAAACGGCGTTCATAGCCAGACCCTGATCCAGAGAAATTGCAAACGGGACCAACCAGCGGATTCATGACCCTCCGAAGAAAACGACGTCCGATCAATCAGAAAATCTAGGGTAATCCACAAAGCTACATCGATGCCACATTGCATGTGACGGTTTGGTTGGATTATTCAATACGTTGCGCTATACTGTAAGCGATGGACTAGGCTAAGAACTAGCAACATGACAGGGAGCGCCATTGATCAACGAGTTTGAGGCGGACTCAGAGAGAGAAGCCGGGCTGGGGGTGCGCAAGACTAGCACGCCGCGTTATACGCGCAGGCTGTCTGACAAGATACTGATCGCTTTCCATCACGCCTGCGATCAGGGTGATTACGAAGTAGCTGAAAAACTCCTCTCGATACTTGAACACATGCTTACGCGGCGTACCATGCCAGCAGACTCCAATCGCCGGAAGGGCATTGAGAGCCTCGTAGCCGCTCATGAACGGCTTTGGCACCTGCGTCACCCCGAGGAGAAATTTCGCTAAACGCTGACTTTCTGTTGTCCACGCAATAGGTCGCCAAAGCCCGATCGGTGGTGCACGGTAGCGCCCAGCTGTGTGATTGCGGCGCGGTGGCTCGCAGTTCCGTATCCGGCATTATGCTCCCAGCCATACCCTGGGTATCTTGTGCCAAGCCGTTCCATTAGACGGTCCCGCGTAACCTTGGCGACAATTGACGCAGCTGCGATCGATAGAGACAGACGATCGCCGCCAATAACCGCAGAGCAAGGAATCCCCTTGATTGACGGAGCTAGGTTGCCGTCGACCAATACGTGATCAGGGGCTATATTTAGTCGTCGAACCGCCCGACTCATCGCCAAAAGGGTCGCCTTCAAGATATTTCTTTGCTCGATTTCGGATACAGATGCCGCTCCGAGCGCGATGACTGCCCCGGAAGCTTCAAGCAAGGACAGGAGCGCCCGTCGAGTCGACGCACTCAAACGCTTCGAATCGTCGATCGATTCCGCCAGTTCTGGCGTCAGGTGGCGCGGTAACATGACGGCTGCCGCGACCACAGGTCCCGCAAGGGGCCCGCGACCCACCTCATCCACGCCAGCCACGCGGCAGCCGAAGTGTCTTTCGATCGACCGATCAGGCACTATAATCTCCCCGCAGGCGATCCGGGAGCTGAAGGCACGCGGTTCGCGTCCAGGACCGCCAACAACCCTGAAATGATCCTTGCCGGCGAGGGCGGACAGCCACTAATGACTAAGTCAACGGGCAATATTGCTCCCGCACCGCCGAGGACGGATGAACTGCTCTTAAATATCCCTCCGTCCACCGCACAATCACCAACTGCCACGACGAAACGCGGCCGTGCCATCGCCGCCAAACACTGGCGTGCGGACTCTGCGAGACCAGTGCTGGAAACACCTGTAATTAAAAGAATATCAGCCCATCGCGGGTCATCAACCATGCAAATTCCGTGGCGACCAAGATGGTCCCACATTAGCGTGACACTCAGCAACTCCATCTCGCAGCCGCCGCAACTGCCAGCGTCGACGTGGCGGATCGCCAATGACCGCCCAAGCAGGGTTTCACCCGTGGCCGCCAGCCGTGCAACCAGGTCTTGCACGATATCCGACCGCTTTTTTGACTGGGTCACAGATCAATTCCAGACGCGGGCGGCATTAAAAGCACCGAGCGCAACAGAAAATCATCGATCCGCATAAATTTTGAGGCTCGTTCCAACGCTTCTGCCACGGCAGAGCCGGGAGTAACGATAAAAACAAACGC
The DNA here is from genome assembly GCA_021829055.1 of Pseudomonadota bacterium. GTDB lineage: Bacteria > Pseudomonadota > Alphaproteobacteria > Acetobacterales > Acetobacteraceae > Acidiphilium. The sequence goes on along the minus strand of JAJZCS010000247.1, from coordinate 1,659 downwards.
GATGACACCGAGTTCAAGCGACAAAGCGTAATGAATGAGCCCATGTGCGCTTACTACGGCGCCCATACCGAACCCATCATGATCAGGTAGCGGAACGGCCGTCGGCTCAGCGTCGCGATGCCATGGAGCGTTACACGCCTCTTTTGCCGCCTTCCGTGCACGGCGCGCCCAATCGCCAGCGAACGAAGCATTGGAGCCAAAGCGCTTCCGCATAGACCAACCGCCCAATGGCCGGGTTACAGTGTCAACATCATTTAGCACATCACTGAGGACAGGCCATGCGCTCAAATCCGGCCGTACCGCCATGCCGCCCGGCACTACGACGTCCATCATCAATCGATGCCCAAAAATCACTTCTAGAGTATCTGCGATGGTACCACGCAAAGTGACCAGTCGGGTCGCCAACCGGTCTGCTCCCACCGCAGCAGCAGCCCGCACCAGCCGCAACAGCGACACAGTGCACTGCTCAAGCGCAAGCATCTTGCCTCGCATCTCTTCAATATGCAGCGGTAACGAGCAGGCGCTCGCCGCTTCCACGGCCCGAGCATACGCTACGGCATGTGCAACACACGCCTCCGAATCAATCCGCGCACAAGTGCGCGCAGCCGCTCGCGGAGATTGACCTGCAATCAGGCGCAGCACCCCGCGATGCGTGTACCCAAACCGATGTTCTGTAGCTACCACGACGTCACCGTCGAGGGTCAAATGCCGATGATATGGGGCAGCAATCAGACCGCCGACCGGGCCTAGTCCGATCTGATACTCCCCGTTTCCCGGCGCATCACGGAAGCCGGGCCATGCGGGATCTTCTCCCACCGAACCTAGAGCGATGGCCGGCCGTTCATCATTTGCCTGTTCAGCGACGGCACCACTCAGGTCATGCGCCAGCCGCTCATACCACGCGGCTTCCGGCCGGGCGCTGGAAACTGCGCAATACGTTCCCTCGTTCAAGGCCGATACCACGGGCACAATAGCCTCGCCACACCGGAGAAGGAGGTATACCCGACCACGATCAATAAACAAACCAACAAACCCAACCGCGGTCTCGTTACGGAGCCCCTCAATCAGGCGTTCCCAGTCTAGCGCCGTCAAAACTCTCAGGTTTTCGGGGGCACCCGGCTCGATTGCCGCCCGATCAAGAATTGTAGCGACATTCACTGCATCACTCTTTAGGTCATCCATCGTATCAGCATTCCGGGCATCGCAGTTGCGATCGCGGGCACCACACCGAGGACCGCAAGCGCTGCCACAACAATCCATGCGGTCGCATTCCACCTGTTTGGCGTGCCTTCCACAACTCGTGTTACCGTTCTCGAAAGTACCAAGAATGCGAGCAGAAGAAGCCCGATCACGCTGAAAGCGACAATCCCCGGCTCTAGATTAGCGACAGCGTGCAATGCCAAGAAGTCTCCAGCAAACAATCCAAACGGCGGCAATCCTGCCAACGCAAGAAGCGAGAGCCTCTCTCCCAGAGAATCTCGAGCACTAAGAACAATCGCCAATCGGCCTAAGACGAGTCCAACTAAAAGAACAACGACTCCGTTGCTGGCGTGTGCCAGCAACGCGCCTACCAGTACCCCTACCTGGGCCAACATCAAGCTATCAACCACACACCCCCACCGTCGCATCACGACAATTGCCCCCCCCAATCATCACTGG
>JAJZCS010000246.1 GCA_021829055.1 Pseudomonadota bacterium | reverse complement strand
GGAGAGTGGCTATCTGGCAATGTCCGGGCAGATTATCGACGCCAGCCTGATTGCCGCACCACGACAGCGGCACACCGAAGCAGAAAAGGCGGCGATCAGGACTGGCCAGAGTGCGGCGGAGATTGGGCCGGACGAGCCCGCCAGGGCGGCACAGAAGGATACCGACGCACGCTGGACGGTGAAGTTCCCCGTGGCAAAGCCGAAGCCGGACGGCAGTGTGCCGGCGGTTGATCTCGCCATTCCGACATTTGGCCACAAGAACCACGTCGCGATCGACCGTCAGCATGGGTTGATCCGGACCTGGACGGTGACCGATGCCGCGCGGCACGATGGGCACAGCTGATCGGGTTGATCGACAAGACCAATACGGCCGCTTCGGTCTGGGCGGACATGGCGTATCGGTCGAAGAAGAATGAAGCCTGGCTGGCCACGGACGGCCTGCGCTCATGCCTTCACCGCAGGAAGCCCCACCAGGGTCGGCCGATGCCCCGCCGGACGGCGCTCGCCAACGCGGCGAGATCCCGGTCCGTTCGGCGGTCAAGCACGTCTTCGCCCGACAGAAGGGACCCATGGGCCTGGTCGTCCGAACCATCGGCATCGCCCGCCCGGGCAACGACGAAGATCGGCCTCGCCAGTCTCGTCTACGACCTGCAGCGTCTGGTCTGGCTCAGCGCGAGAGCCGCGCCCGAATAAGCGAAACGCCAGAAAACGCAGTCCCGACAATCCCGCAGACCACAGAATTCGGGCCATCAATCCCACGCACCCGGCGCGAATCCTCCAAAGACAATCTTCAGACCCTCAAACCAACCCAATCAGACGGTTTTTCGAGGTGTCCAGCTGTAAGAAGGCTTGGACTCAGCTCTTTAAAAATCAATCGTTCGTTGGGTAACGTGCCATTAAGGCCCTTTGTTGGAGCCACGCCCGAAGCAGTTTCGCCACGCCATAGCGCTTCACCCCATTGGCTCGCATGGCCGCACCAATTCGAAAGGCTGAGCCGTAATGAAAGAATTGCGTTCGGTACGCCTCCACGATAGACGTTTCCGGATCCCAGATATGGGTAGCCTCTGACCCCGCCCCGTTGACCTCAATGATCCGGAACCCTTCGCCCTGCCGAAGTGCTGCAACATTGGAAAACTTGACATCGAATCGTCCGAAATGAAAATCAGGGATCGAGCGGGCGATAGCGTCAATTCGGGCTGTCAGCGCGTCAGTCGCCAGATGGCGACCATCCTTGAACGTTGAGCCTCTACAATGGTTGCCGACGAACACCAACTGCACTGCTTCGCCCGCGGCTGGTACACTCGCTGCCATAGCCCCAAGCTTGGGTAGTAAAATTGCGGAGACAGCGCGTAACCGGGCATCCGCTTCGATGAGTGCCTTAATGTTCTGCAATCCATCTCCGGTGACTGTTGGGGGATATTTCAGCGTGATCGATGTAATCCGCCCATTCGTCGCGCCAGGTTCGCGCATATAGAATATGCCGGCCTCTCCCTCGTCAGTTACCAATTTCTGAAGTTGTAGCCGCGTTGCGCGCGGAAATTCTGCAAGATAGGCGGCTAAGGAAGCCCGGTCATGAATCACGCGAACACCGGCACCATTACAACTCATGTCAGGCTTAGCCACTATCGGATAGGTAAGCTTTGCCTCTCGCATTGCTGCCTCGGCCATACCCGTATGCTCGCCCCCTGGAGCGCCAAGCGTCGTGATTCCTACAAACGGGGCAATCCATTCCCGGCCTGGATCGGTGACTTGGAGAAGAATATCGGTCTTGGATTCGCCGCATATTCCACCAGCTTCGATTCGGGGATTACACAAAGCAGGGAGGGTGATGCTTCGATAGCGGATGGCTTGAGCGATCCAGAACAGTGCCACCGGAGCGTAAAAAATGTACCCGGGCCAGAATTCGAAGAACGAAGTCGTCCGCGGTGCCCGCCGCCGCTGTAATGCAGCCTGCAATCGAGTTGCGAGTGAGACCTCGTTCATTCTTGATCCTTTCGCATCCGTTCAATTTGCCATTTTGCCAGAAGCCGTCCTGACACAATCAGTAGCACCAACAAGACAGCCAAGCCCGCCCAGCGATATGGTCCTAAGTAGTGGAGCATTAACGCACCAAGCTTTAGGCTGACAAAAAACAGCAGGCTCGTCCAGATCAACGTGGCCATCGCCGCCGCAAGTGTGAAGCTGAAAAACGGCGTGCGTAGAAAACCGCATGTCGTATAGGTTGGTAGCCTCAAGCCCGGCGTAAATCGGCTTATCAGGACAACAATGATGATACGTCGGCTGACCCAGTCCCGACCGATGTCTCGCCGTCGATGCGGGACCAGCCGCAACGCCCACGGATGGTCCGCAGAAAGTCTGCCTAACCCATACAGTCCGACATCGCCGAGCACGATCCCGGCGTAGAGTGAGCCAAGCGCTAGCGGCAGCGACACTGCTCCTGCGGCGACCTGCATTGCCGCCACCATTGTGGCTGCATCCTCTAGGATGAAGGTACCCAAAATAATAGTCGTTACTTCCAGAAAGGGGTTGCCCGTCGCAGACGCCAGCATTGTGGTGAAATCGGACCAAAGCATCTGGTTCCCTTAAGATATTCGTGCCAATGTTACCACCTCTGCACAACGGCCCCATCTTTGGCTCCGAGCGATGGTAGTTCGATGGATGCATCACTCACAACCCGCTGACCGTGTAGCCAACAAAGGATCGTCGCTCTACGAAAATTTGTGGCAGCGGGGCAACGGTGCAGCGGGATCTCTTTGCTCTCCCCGGCTTTATGGTTGGAAAATCCCAAGCACGAGAATTTTTCGGCATTTGAAGTCCTTGCCGTTTCACTCATCGGCGTCACATTCTAGGATCTTGCCATATCGACATGTATATCAACGGGACATCGCTTCCTGTGGAGTTGGGTTGTGACCAGACGTCGCAATGCTGCGATCTGCTTAGTAGGTCAAACGCCAAGGGGGGGAGCGCGTCACAACGCCAGAGGGCGGCGGGATGGGAAACGTATGCCACGAGGAGCCAACATGGCCGTCGGAAACGGGGCAGATGACCCGACTCATTCGTACAAATCAACTTGGCGACATTTTCGCCGAGGTATGCGGTGTGTCATCATAGAAGCCCGCGCTTTTCAGCAAATCTGCCATAGATAAACGTCCAAAGTATCAGGATCCCGATCACGCCGTAGCCCACCAATGGGCCGATAATTAGGAACTTTCCAACAGGCAGGGAGAATGCCAGCGCGCTTCGGATTGTCGTTTCTAGGATGAAACCTGCGCCCCAGACGATAGTCATCACATTCATCACCCGCAAGAAACCGGGTTGACGCCGGTAGATCTCAAATTCTGCGCTGTCCTCGGACGATTGGCGCTTCAAGCTTGCGCGGGCCAGCACATGGATGAGCGGTTTGCCGATGATCGCGGAGCCGATGAACGCCACCCCGATTAAACCAGTGATCAGCGATTCACGCATGAGCAATAGCTTTGGTGAGCCGCCGATTGAGAAGCCCAGCAGCGAAAGCCCAATACCAGTCAGCACCAACACAGAAATTGCGTCGATTCTTCGGCTGCGTATGAACTGAGCTAAGCTCCAGGCCGTTGGAGGAGCCGCAGACGCCATAATCGCATGAATTTCACCAAT
>JAJZCS010000245.1 GCA_021829055.1 Pseudomonadota bacterium | reverse complement strand
CGGCGAATTTTTCAGGCGGCCGCAAGCAGCGGGGCCTGGGTGAAGTAGGCTGCATCCGGCGTGCGCGCACCAAGGCTCGAATGCGGGCGCCGGCCATTATAGAAATTCAGATACCGGCCAAGCCCGGCGCGGGCCTCGGCGACACTGGCATAGGCGTGCAGATATACCTCCTCGTATTTCACCGAGCGCCAGAGCCGCTCGACAAACACGTTGTCGCGCCAGGCAGCCTTGCCATCCATGCTGATTGCGATCTTGTGCCCCAGCAGCAGCCCGGTGAAGTCGCCGCTGGTGAACTGGCTCCCCTGGTCGGTGTTGAATATCTCCGGTTGGCCGTGCCGGGCGAGCGCCTCCTCAACCGCCTCGATGCAGAATTCCACCTCCAGCGTGATCGATAATTTCCAGGCCAGCACCCGCCGGCTGAACCAGTCCACCACCGCCGCCAGATACACAAAACCCCGCGCCATCGGGATGTAGGTAATGTCCATAGCCCAGACCTGGTTTGGCCGGTCAATCAACTTGCCGCGCAGCAGGTATGGGTAAATCTTGTGGCCTGGAGCGGGCTTTGACGTATTCGGCCGGCGATACACCGCCTCGATCAAGGCGCGCGCACTTTTTCTGCTTATTCAGATACTTTTTTTATAGCGCGTGCATAAGTAAATATGAGTGACCCTGAAAAATTCTGCGGATCAAAATAGACGGAGAGACGTCCCCAAGGAAAATCCGCGGGGAGTAATCGGTTCAATCGAAGTTCGATAGATGTCTCTAAGGCGCGGGTCCGGCTTTCCTCTTCCTTGGGGTTTAGGGTGTTCCAGGATGTGGCGTTGGCGGGTAGATGCAGGCTGGTCTGGTCCAGCAATCCGTTGGTAAAAAACAAAATCGCGGTCCAGTCTCGCGCTTCAAAGCTCAATTTGGGCAATTTATATGAGCGATGCGGCCCATTATGCGTGTATGGCACGGCTTTGCTACCCATTGCAGTCGACAGAAACGCCGTTTCTGTCGAATCGGGGGTAATCGCTTCAGAGCCGGACAGAGGGATGATGCCTGATTCTAATGTCATGGGCTTAATGGTACCGAAAAAAGCGGTTTCAACACAGTACTATAATTAGGGATAAAAAATTGCTGCGCGCCGCCAGCACTTATTTGGGAGTTGGCAAGAGCGGTCGAGGTGGCTGCTGGGGTGTCCTCAGTAATTTCGTAGGCGGTCATTTCAGGACGAAAGCCAAAATCAGGATGTGGCGCAACCTGTAAGGCGCCGAATATGTTCGATTGCGAGCTGCCAAAGGTCTGTATGGCCTCTTTCGTCGTATAAAAATTGCTTTGCCCCGGTGTGCCGCCATAAACGATGGTCCCCTTCTTCAGTATAATGTTCTGCCAGTTATCAACCTGCGGGTATTTCCCACCTCCTGATTGCCACGCCTTTGCCTGTTCTGCAGGCGATAAAGCGGCGGGGGGATCTGGTGCAGTGCTGGCTGGCGCGGTTGATTTTAAGGCTGGCTCTGGCTCCTCCACCTGCTTCGGCCCGGCCCCGCTATTCACCTTCATCCTGTCGGTGAGCCTCTTCAAAAACAGTGTCACACCCAGTATCGCCAGCGCGCTGGCGGCCATCTCCGCGGCCTGGTTGATGTCAGCCTGACTTTGCGCCCGGCCAGCCTTGATGATGGCTTCGATGAGGTCGCGCACCGCCACCAGACCGGCCCAGCCATACATCGCCCAGGCCAAGCCGGTTAGCATGGCATCGACAACGGCATCGGCCACGGGTGCGGCCTGCACGGCGGCTATCAGCGCAAAGAAGCCCGTCAGCAGAGCGAGGTTCTGCGGGGTGAGAAATGCCTCGAACTGCGCTTTGGCAGCGCCTGCAAGGTGGCTGGGCACGGCCATGAACATGGCGATGATTTTCTGCCGGAGGCTCCACTGTGCTATGTTTTGCGCGGCGGCCGGCGCTGGCACCGGCGCCACGGCGGCGGGGTTCATCAGGATCGGTTGCGCTTCTCTCTGGAACCAGAACGCCGCGAACCTGCCGTCTTTCACCTGCGCTTGCAGCCAGGCAATCATTTCCTGGTCTGTCAGCCGGGAGGCGCCGCCGTGCCGCGTATTGTTGTAAAAATCGCGGATCGGCCGGGCGATGCCTCCATCCTCCGCGTTCAGCCAGGCTAATTGATACGCGCCCGGCCCCCTGGCCATGCGGCCGTGCGGATTGATCTGGAACCGCTCCAGCGCATGCGTGGTCATGCTTTGCGGCAGGATCAGCAAAATGCCAGCATCAAGCTGCAGGGTCAGTGACGGATACGGCGGGAAATAATGCAGGCGGGGTTGCCCCTGAACCGAACGGCCCTGCATTCTGGTGGCGTCACTCATAATACGCGCCTAGCATGTGGCGTAATGACCCTCAACCAGTCATTGTTTTGTAACCATTGCGATCAATCTGCGGTAGCCCAGAGGTCTTGGCGCCATGTGGTTTGATTTCATAAGTTCCGGTCACGCTGAAATTTCACCAGCTATTCGATGTAGCGCGACGATACGTGATACGGGCGGCTGACCGATATTGTAAAACCGCGCCATAGCCGCCGCCGATTTCCATCCGTAATAACGCTTTCAGCGATCCCGTGGCGCCTTCACATTACTGAGCTTCTTGCGGCGGCCACCAATTCCTCCCCCAGCGTGGGCAGCGGCGATCCGTTCCATGGTATGCAGCACGTCCTTTGGTCTTTACCGCCCAGCGGCTGCGGGAGCTGGAAGCCGAAAGCCTGCCCGGCGCGCCCTATGGCATGCTATACCGGCTTTTTCCCCACCTATGCGACGATCAATTTTCAGGCGGCCAGATCAAATTTGAGTGACGTGTTTGAAGTCACATTATTCCGGTCCAAGCCTGATGCACGCCTCTCCGGCAGCCTCGAAGGAACGGAACGAGTTCCGGATTTTACGCCGCCAACCCTCACGATAATAAACCAGCATGGCTCTGAGGTCGGGCGAGGCGTGGGCAAGAAGAGAATTGCCGATACCGGCCAACGTTTCACCCCCGCCTATTTTGCCGTGGATCTTGTCGACCAATGTTTCGGCGCTGGCGAAATGCAGCTGAGCCTCCTGGTAAATGGCGTTCATTTTAGGCAACTCGCGTGCAATCTTCAGTTGCGGGGGAACCTCGAGGCCATCAACATGAACGGCTGTTCAGGTTGGCTGGTCTCGCCCGATCAGCCAGGCCGATCATTTAAATTTGAACTGTTTCGAGACGGCGCGCTTACCGCCGAAATAGAGTGTGAACACGAGCGCGAGGACGTAAGGGGCGTCTACCCTGACTGCGTAACCCCCGGCTTTGGGGCCACTCTGAAGGAGCCGGCCACGGCACCCACCGAATCAACGGTGATTTCGCTTCGCTTTCCTGGTTCCAGTACCGAATTATTCGATGGTCCGTATGTCGTGGCCAACCGGCCGGCGGCGGTTATGGCCGCCTATCGTGCCGCCCAACTGGCCAACCAGGGGTTTCCTGGCGTTGGTGCCGCCGAGCGTGCCGTTATGCAACTCGCCCTTGATCAATTTATCGCCAGCGCGCGCAAGGAGGAGGGCTTTACCGCAACACGGCAGGCCGACCACGAAATCCCACGGCGACCGGAACCGCGCCTTGTCATCATTATCCCC
>JAJZCS010000019.1 GCA_021829055.1 Pseudomonadota bacterium | reverse complement strand
CATATTCAAAACACAGTGCATCTTGCGCTCGACATCGGTGCTCAGACCCCAAGCCTTTGGGGTTACGAAGAGCGCGAAAAGCTGCTTGAATTCTACGAGGCGGTTTCTGGCGCGCGGTTTCATGCAAACTATTTTCGTCCGGGTGGTGTGGCAAAAGATCTTCCTGATGGACTCGCCGAAAGAATTTGGGACTGGACCGAAAACTTCCCGAAATTTGTTGATGATGTGGAAGGGTTGCTGACCGGCAACCGGATCGTCAAACAGCGACTCGTGGATATCGGAGTCATGTCAACTTCCGATGCGCTCGGCATGGGGTTTGCTGGGCCGAATTTGCGGGCTTCCGGCGTGGCCTGGGATCTGCGCCGGTCTCGGCCCTATGACAAATATTCGGAGGTCGATTTCACGATTCCTGTCGGAAAACACGGAGATTGCTACGATCGTTATCTGGTGCGCATTCACGAAATGAGAGAAAGCGCGAAGATCATTCGCCAGGCCCTCCAGAAACTGCCGGCTGGCCCGGTGAAAATCCAGGACAGCAAGCTTGCGTCACCCAAGCGGTCGGAGATGAAACGTTCGATGGAAGCGATGATCCATCATTTCAAACTGTATTCCGAGGGTTATCATGTGCCGCCTGGCGCAACCTATACCGCCGTAGAGGCGTCAAAGGGTGAGTTTGGTGTCTATCTGATCGCGGACGGGACGAATCGTCCATATCGGTGCAAAATCAGGCCGACCGGATTTGGTCATCTGCAGGCAATGGACTTGCTTACAAGGGGACATATGCTTGCTGATGCAATCGCAATTCTTGGGTCGATCGACGTCGTATTTGGTGAAGTGGATCGCTGACGATGAGTACGCCTGTACAACCAGACCAATTCGCATTCGACGAAAAAAGCACCGCGGAGATTCCGTCAATTATAGCGCGGTATCCCCAAGGCAAACAGGCAAGTGCGGTGATGCCCTTGCTTGATCTGGTGCAAAGGCAGATGGCCCGTGTTGCCGGGCGCGCTTGGGTACCGCGCGCGGCGATGGATGCGGTCGCTGATCTGATCGGCGTCCCCAAGATTCGCGTCTACGAAGTCGCCAGCTTCTACACAATGTTTCATCTCGGGCCGGTCGGTCCAAATCATCTTCAGGTTTGCACAACGACACCGTGTTGGCTGCGAGGATCGGATGCCGTGCATGCAGCGTGCCGCGCCGCCGCCGATACCGATCCCGAGCTGTTTACCGTTGAAGAAGTCGAATGCCTTGGCGCATGCGTCAATGCGCCAGTTCTCATGATCAATGATCAGCTCTACGAGGATCTTGATGGGGAGCGGACGGAGGCGGTGCTGAACGCCATCCGTCGCGGCGAAAAGCCGGAACCTGGTTCCGCCACCGGTCGCCACGGATCGGCGCCGGAGGGCGGCCCCACAACCTTGTTTGCTACTGATGCCAGCGAACGGACGGACGCCTGATGTTAAGCGATAGGGATAGGATTTTTACGAACCTCTATGGACTGCACGATTGGGGGCTTCGGGGCGCCCGGGCGCGCGGCGACTGGGACGGCACGGCAGCGATCATCGCGCGTGGCCGCGATGCGATTGTGGAGGAGGTTAAGGCGTCCGGCCTGCGCGGTCGCGGGGGGGCTGGTTTCCCCACCGGCCTGAAATGGTCGTTTATGCCGAAGCAGAGCGATGGGCGACCAAGCTACCTCGTCATCAATGCGGACGAGGGGGAGCCAGGGACGTGCAAGGACCGCGACATTCTTCGGTACGATCCACACAAGCTGATAGAAGGGTGTCTGCTTGCCGGCACCGGCATGGGCGCTAACGCGGCTTACATCTACATTCGAGGCGAGTTTCACCAGGAATACCGCAACCTGCAGGCAGCGATCGATGAAGCTTACCAGGCGGGTCTGATTGGCGCAAACGCCTGCGGCTCGGGTTTCGACTTTGATATTCACGTGCATCGCGGCGCCGGCGCTTATATTTGTGGCGAGGAATCCGCGCTGCTGGAGAGCATTGAGGGCAAAAAGGGAATGCCGCGGATGAAGCCGCCATTTCCGGCGGCGATCGGCCTGTATGGCTGTCCAACAACGGTCAACAACGTCGAAACGATTGCCGTCGTTCCAACCATTCTGCGACGCGGCGCAGCGTGGTTTTCGGCGCTGGGCCGGCCGAAGAATACGGGAACCAAGATTTTCTGCATCTCCGGGCATGTCAACAGGCCGTGTAACGTGGAGGAAGAGATGGGTATTCCTTTGCGGGACTTGATCGAGAAACATGCCGGCGGAGTCCGTGGAGGTTGGGACAATCTGCTGGCCATCATCCCAGGGGGCTCGTCCGTACCGGTCTTGCCAAAGGCCATCTGTGATTCGGTCTTGATGGATTACGACAGTTTGCGTGACGCGCGCAGCGGGTTGGGAACGGCGGCGGTTATCGTGATGGATCGATCAACTGACTTGATACGCGCCATTGCGCGCCTCTCCGCTTTTTATAAGCACGAAAGCTGTGGCCAGTGCACACCATGCCGCGAAGGTACCGGATGGATGATGAGAGTCATGAATCGATTGGTTGAGGGGCGCGCCGAGATCGCGGAAATCGACCTATTGGAGCAAGTGACGCGCCAGGTCGAAGGTCACACGATTTGTGCCTTGGGCGACGCTGCGGCGTGGCCGATCCAAGGACTCCTGCGTCATTTTAGGCCGATGGTAGAAGCGCGCATCGCCAACTACCACAGTCAGGACACGCGCCGCGTGGCGGCGGAGTGACAAATGCAGTGCACGGAACTTGGCAAGGGCTTGCGGATTGCCCGCTTCGGTCTCCTTGACTTTGATTTTGTCAAAGCAAAATGGGAGTGCGCAGCCTTGGCTGAATCCGCAGTGAAGGGCCGCTTCATTGATACCAACAGGAAGCAAGACTGATGGCGAAAGTCACGATCGACGGCATCGAAATTGAGGTACCGAACGGTTTTACGGTGCTGCAGGCTGCGGAAGCGGCAGGGCGCGAAATTCCCCGCTTCTGCTACCATGACCGGCTTTCCATCGCCGGAAATTGCCGAATGTGCCTCGTCGAGATTGAAAAAATGCCAAAGCCCGTGGCCTCCTGTGGTCAGCCCGTCGCGGAGGGCATGGTGATCTCCACCGACTCCGAAAAGATTCGCGAGGCCCGCCGCGGAGTGATGGAGTTCCTGCTGATTAATCATCCGCTCGATTGCCCGATCTGCGATCAGGGCGGCGAATGCGATTTGCAGGACGAAGCGCTTGGGTATGGGCGAAGTTACTCGCGCTATCACGAACCTAAACGAGCAGTTAGCGAAAAACATCTTGGCCCGCTGGTCAAGACCGTGATGACGCGGTGTATCCACTGCACGCGTTGTGTGCGCTTTCTTGCGGAAGTTGCCGGCGTGCCCGAGCTGGGCGCGGTGTCGCGTGGCGAGTCCATGGAAATCACCAACTACATCGAGCGAGGGCTGAGCTCGGAACTCTCGGGAAACATCATTGACCTTTGCCCCGTGGGCGCTTTGACGTCAAAGCCCTACGCGTTCACCGCCCGAGCTTGGGAGCTAAACAAGGTCGACAGCATCGATGTTTTGGACGCCGTGGGGACCAATATTCGCGTTGACTCGAAGGCAGGAGAGGTTCTGCGGATACTGCCGCGCCTCAATGATGGGGTGAACGAAGAATGGCTGGCGGACAAGGGCCGGTTCGCCATCGACGGAAACAAGCGCCGGCGCTTGGACCGACCATGGGTCCGTGAAGCGGGCAAGCTCCGCCCGGCGACCTGGCAGGAAGCGTTTGCGGCTATCGCGCGACGGGTCAAGGGTCTGACCGGTGACCGTATTGGCGCAATCGCCGGTGATCTTTGCGACGCTGACAGCATGTTTGCGTTGAAGATGCTGATGCAATCGTTGGGGTCACGAAACTTGGATTGCCGTCAGGACGGGGCTTTTCTCGACCCGTCAAGGCGGGCATTCTATTTGTTCAATACGACGATCGCCGGCCTGGATGAGGCTGACGCGTTGCTCATTGTTGGAGCGAACCCGCGTCGAGAAGCGCCGGTTCTGAATGCGAGAATACGGCGGCGGTGGATGGAACTAGGCCAGTTCGAAGTGGGGCTGATCGGTGCAGACGTCGATTTGACCTACCCTGCCGAGTGGCTTGGACCTGATCCAACCGTCATTGCGGCCCTGCGCACAGGGGGCGCGGATTTCGCGCGGAAGCTTGAGGCTGCCAAGAAACCGGCGCTGATTCTCGGGTATTCTGCTTTAATGCGACCGGATGGCGCGGCGCTTCTTGCCGCTGCCTGGCAGCTTGCGTTGCATTTCAACATGATCCGGGCCGACTGGAATGGCTTCAATATCCTGCATCGGGCGGCGGCTCGAGTTGGTGGTCTTGATTTGGGCTTTGTCCCGCAGGAGGGCGGGCAGAACGCCTCGCAGATGTTGTCGGGCGGGCTCGATGCGCTGTGGTTGCTGGGGGCAGACGAGATCGATGCGGCCAAAATCCCGGTCAGTACGTTCGTGATTTACCAAGGGCATCACGGTGACCGGGGTGCGGCACGTGCCGACGTGATTTTGCCAGGATCGACGTATGTCGAGAAGCCGGGGCTTTACGTCAACCTGGAGGGGCGGGTGCAGGAAGCTGCCCGGGCGATCTTTCCACCAGGCGAGGCGCGCGAGGATTGGGCCATTATTCGGGCTTTCAGCGATGTTGTGGGGAAGGCGCTGCCTTTCGACGACCTGAAGGGGGTGCGTGGATCGCTGGTAAAGACCTATCCGGTATTTGGCCAGATTGGCACCTTGCGTCGGCTTGCAACGCTCGACACGACACCTCCTGCGGGAGACCCCGATGCGGTTTCGTCAGAGTCGCTGGTGGAGCCGTTTGAGAACTACTACCAGACTGATCCGATCAGCAGGGCAAGCCCGACGATGGCACGCTGTGTTGACGAGATCCTGTCGCCAGCCCGCGCGGCGGCGGAGTAGAATCATGTCGGCAAGCTTCTTCTCAAGCGATTTCGGTGTTCTCGTGATCACGCTGTTGAAGGCATTAGCGCTTCTTGTTCCTCTTCTGATTGGAGTTGCCTATCTTACCTACGCCGAGCGCAAAGTTCTGGCAGCGATGCAGTTGCGGCGCGGCCCGAACGTGGTTGGCCCCTTCGGGCTTTGGCAGCCGTTTGCTGACGCGATCAAGATGCTGTTCAAGGAAACGATTGTTCCGGACGGCTCTAACCGCCTATTATTCTTAGTCGCCCCGATGATCACTTTTGGTCTTGCTGTGATGGCCTGGGCCGTGATTCCGGTGAACGATCATTGGGCGATTGCCAATATCAACGTCGGCATTCTGTATTTATTCGCGATTTCTTCGCTTGGCGTCTATGGGGTTATTATCGCCGGTTGGGCGAGCAACTCGAAGTTCGCCTTTCTGGGCGCGATGCGCAGTGCTGCACAAATGGTCAGTTACGAGGTGTCTATCGGCGTCGTGATTTTGACCGTGCTGGTTTGCGTCGGCAGCCTCAATTTGAATGATATTGTGATGGCGCAACGGCATGTTTGGTTCGCGATTCCGTTGCTGCCGATGTTGGTCGTTTTTTTTATTTCCACGCTTGCAGAAACAAACCGCCCCCCATTTGATCTTCCCGAGGGCGAGAGCGAGATCGTTGCAGGATTCTTTGTTGAATACAGCGCAATGAGCTTTGCCCTCTTTTTTCTTGGCGAGTATGCCAACATGATTTTGATGAGTGCGATGACGACGATTCTGTTTCTTGGCGGTTGGCTTGCGCCGGCGCCTTTTGTGCCCTTTACTTGGATTCCGGGGCCGATCTGGTTTGTCGTGAAGGTCGCGGCTTGCCTATTCGTGTTCCTCTGGGTGCGGGCGACGCTGCCACGATTTCGCTATGATCAGCTGATGCGGCTCGGCTGGAAGGTCTTTCTTCCACTTTCGCTGGTTTGGCTAGTTCTAACGGCGGGAGCGCTGGAGTTGTTCGGCTGGTTGCCTCATGCATGACCGGGAGAAATTCTGATGGCGAGACTTGACCGGTTCGCGCGAGGGCTGATTCTTGCGGAAATCCTTTCAGGAATGGGTCTGACGTTGCGGTACTTTTTCAAACCGAAGGCAACGCTCAACTATCCCTATGAAAAGAACCCACTTAGTCCGCGCTTCAAGGGTGAGCATGCCCTGCGGCGTTATCCGAATGGCGAAGAGCGTTGCATTGCTTGCAAACTATGCGAGGCGATCTGCCCGGCCCAAGCGATTACAATCGAAGCCGAGCCGCGTGACGATGGCTCACGGCGAACAACGCGCTACGATATTGATATGAGCAAGTGCATCTACTGCGGTTTGTGCGAGGAAGCTTGTCCGGTTGATGCGATTGTCGAGGGGCCGAATTTCGAATTTGCGACCGAGACCCGCGAGGAGTTGATGTACAACAAGCAGCGCTTGCTTGCGAACGGTGATCGCTGGGAGTCTGAACTCGCCAAGCGGCTTGAGCTTGACGCGCCGTACCGCTGAGGAGGCCATGATGATCTCAACGATCTTTTTCTACTTGTTCTCGGCGATTCTCCTTTCATCCGCGTGCATGGTCGTTGCGGCACGGAACCCGGTTCATTCCGTCCTGTTCCTGATCCTTTGCTTCCTTAATGCGGCAGCATTATTTGTGATGGCCGGCGCGGAATTTCTCGCGATGGTTTTGGTTATCGTGTATGTTGGTGCCGTCGCCGTCCTGTTCCTCTTTGTAGTGATGATGCTCGATGTCGACTTCATCGCGCTACGCGAGGGTTTCCAACGCTACATGCCTCTGGGCCTTATCGTTGGTTTGATCCTGATGGCAGAAGTTGGCCTGACGGTTGGTGGTTTTGAATTCGCGGGCGTTGGCCACGGAGACCGCGCGACGCTCATGCCTCCGGGAAGCACTGACGCAAGTGCTCTCGGCAATCTGATCTACACCCATTATGCCTACGTGTTTGAGTTGTCAGGCCTTCTGCTCCTTATTGCAATGATTGGCGCCATCGTGCTGACATTGACGGAACGGACGCCAGCACGGCGGCAAGACATATCTCGCCAACATGCAAGAAGCGTCCCTGGAACCCTGACGATGGTAAAGGCCGAACTTGGTGCTGGCGTGACCCTGCCTGAGCCGTGCGAGAGGGAAATCGTATGATACTTCCTGCTGGACTCAACGCCTATCTGGTTGTGGCGGCGTTACTGCTGGTTATCGGAATTTTTGGCATTTTCCTTAATCGCAAAAACGTCATTGTCATCATGATGTCGATTGAGCTGATCCTGCTTGCCGCCAATCTCAACTTTGTTGCTTTTTCCGGTGCTCTGCACGACATGGCGGGACAGGTTTTTACCATGTTCGTGCTCGCCGTCGCCGCGGCAGAAGCCGCAGTCGGACTTGCGATTGTTGTTGTTTATTTCCGTAACCGCGGCTCGATCGAGGTCGAAGACGTTACGCTGATGAAGGGCTGATCATGATGCTCGCGATCGCCGTTTTTGCACCTTTGGCGGGAACCATACTCGCCGCGCTTCTTCGCCCGACTGCCGGGAACAGGCCCGCAATCGGCGCCAGCCTTCTTGGAATGGCCGTTTCTGCGTTCGCCGCGGTGTTATGCCTGATCCGCCACGTGCATGATGGGATGCCGATGCATCCGATTGCGCTCGGTTCATGGATTTCCGTTGGACAGTTTTCCGCGCACTGGGCGCTGCGCGAAGATACGCTCTCGCTGGTAGTGACCGCGATGGTAAGCGTGGTCTCGGCAATTATCCATCTATACAGCGTCGGTTATATGGCGCACGACCGCACCAAGACGCGGTTTTTTGTTTATATCTCGCTGTTCACGTTTGCCATGCTGATGCTTGTGACGGCGAATAACCTTCTGCAGTTGTTCTTCGGATGGGAGGGCGTTGGTCTGGTATCCTATCTGCTCATCGGATACTGGTATGATCGCGATAGCGCTAACGCTGCCGCGATCAAGGCATTCGTCGTAAACCGTGTTGGGGACTTATTCTTTCTAATCGGCACTGTTCTAATCTACGTACAGTTTGGCACGATGGATTTTGACGCGATCTTCCGTGCTGTGCCGTCGATGTTGCATACCCGATATCATCTCGCCGGCTTCAACCTGCCTGTTCTGGAGCTGATCTCGGTGCTGTTGTTTATCGGTGCGATGGGCAAATCTGCGCAGATATTCCTGCACACGTGGCTACCTGATGCCATGGAAGGACCGACGCCGATTTCCGCACTGATTCATGCGGCGACGATGGTTGCTGCCGGGGTGTACATGGTTGTGCGCATGTCGCCGCTGATCAGCCACGCGCCGGTGGCCATGGCCACAATAACAATAGTTGGAGGATTCACGGCTTTTTTTGCCGGGACCATTGGCTGCGTACAGAACGATATCAAGCGGATTATCGCCTACTCCACCTGCTCTCAGCTTGGATATATGTTCCTCGGTGCTGGCGTCGGTGCGAATCAGGCGGCGATTTTTCACATGTTAATGCACGCATTCTTTAAAGCGCTGCTGTTCCTGGCGGCTGGTTCCGTGATTCATGCGCTGGCCGACGAACAGGATGTTCGGCAGATGGGTGGACTTTGGCGAAAATTGCCGCTCACCTACGTGACAATGGCCGTCGGTGGGCTGGCGCTGGCGGCGATACCGCCGTTTTCAGGATATTACTCCAAGGATGCAATTCTGGGAGCGGCATTTGCAAATGGCGGCGTCCCGGCCACATTCGGTTGGGCCTGTGGGGTTCTAGGTGCTGGCCTGACTGCCTTCTACACTGCACGGTTGGTTTTTCTGACATTCCACGGCACCTATCGTGGTCCTCGTCAGACCTACGAGCGCGCCCACGAAAGTGGCTGGACAATGGCGGTGCCGCTGGTTCTGCTTGCGGTAGGGGCCTTCGCGGGGGGTTACGTGCTGCAGGGGACGCTGATTGGTCCGGGTAACCGCGCTTTCTGGGGGGCTAGCATTGTCGATCCGGTTGGACTGCATGTGTTGCGAGAGGCGCGGCTGAACCCGGCTTGGGCCGATCACTTGCCGCTCGCGCTTGCGCTGGTTGGTTTCGGGATCGCCTATTTATTCTATGTTGTCAGGCCGACGATGGCCTCGTCGCTAGCTGCGGCCTTTCCCGGAACGTATCGGTTTCTCCTGAACAAGTGGTATTTCGATGAACTCTATGACTGGTTGTTTGTTCGGTCCGCGCGACGATTGGCCCGACTCGTGTGGCATGGCGGTGACGAGACAGTAATCGACGGTGTGCCAACCGGGCTGGCACGGTGGACGGTCGAGCTTTCGGGAGGGCTTGGGCGACTGCAAAATGGCTCTCTCGCTGCATATAGTTTTGTCATGCTGATTGGACTCATGGCGCTGGTCAGCCTGTTCCTGGTGCTGCGCTAATGAACAATGTTTTCGTCGATATGCCGATTCTTTCGGTTTTAATCTGGCTGCCCATTCTGGGCGCAGTCATAATTCTAGCTGGCGGCAGTGACCGCGACTCCGATGGATTCCGGAGCCGATGGATAGCGCTTGGGGTGAGCACCGTCGAATTGGTGCTTGCGATCGCCCTGCTTGTGGCCTTCAACCCGCACGCCAGCGGATTTCAGTTCGTCGAAATTATGGATTGGCTCCCTGCTTACGGGGTCAGCTACCACTTGGGTATCGACGGGATAAGCCTGTTTTTCGTGCTCTTAACCGCGTTGCTGACACCTGTGGTGATCTTGGCAAGCTGGCGCGAGGATCGTCGCGTACGGACCTATATGGCCGCGTTCCTGCTGATGGAAGCCTTGACCATCGGTATGTTCGAATCTCTCGACTTTTTGTTATTTTATATCTTTTTCGAAGGCGTCCTAATTCCGATGTACCTCATTATCGGTATTTGGGGCGGAGAGAGGCGGGTTCATGCGGCGCTGAAGTTTTTCCTGTTCACTTTAGCCGGTTCCCTGCCGATGCTGCTTGCCCTCGTCTGGATGTGGCAGCACGCGGGCACGACGAATATGGTGACGCTGGCGCACATGCCAATTCCCGCATCAGTGCAGGATTGGCTCTTTATCGCATTTCTTGCGTCCTTTGGTGTCAAAGCAGCGGTTTGGCC
Organism: Pseudomonadota bacterium; assembly: GCA_021829055.1. Taxonomy (GTDB): domain Bacteria; phylum Pseudomonadota; class Alphaproteobacteria; order Acetobacterales; family Acetobacteraceae; genus Acidiphilium. Next base: position 5,768 of record JAJZCS010000019.1, on the reverse strand, counting down.
CATGCATATTTGGCTTCCCGAGGTTTATGGAGAAGCTCCTCTGCCTGGAACTGTCATGCTGGCAGCCGTACTGTCCAAGATGGGAGCCTATGGTTTTCTACGGTTCAGTTTGCCGATGTTGCCTGAAGCATCCGCCTATTTTGCTCCGCTGATGTTTGTTCTGGGCGTCATTGCCGTCATCTACATTTCGCTTGCTGCCCTTGCGCAGAGGGACATCAAGCGGATGGTTGCATATTCCTCCGCAGCGCACATGGGCCTCATCATTGTTGGAATTTTTACACTTTCGATTGTTGGAATCGAGGGCGCATTGTTCCAGATGGTATCTCATGGCCTGGTGATCGCGGCTCTGTTCCTGTGCATTGGTGTGCTGCTGTCACGCGGGCAGTCGCGAATGCTTGACCAGCTTGGCGGACTAGCGGCGCGCATGCCCGTTTTTGCGACGTTTCTTATGCTGTTCGTGCTTGCAAATGTTGGATTGCCGGGAACTTCGGGGTTTGTCGGTGAGGTTCTTGTCCTTGCCGGTGCAATCAAGGTTAATTTCTGGGTCGCGCTGCTGACTGGTACGGGCATGATTCTGAGTGTTGCATACATGCTTGTGCTGACTCGTCGGGTTCTCTTCGATACCGCACGGTATTCATCAAACGTAGCAACGAATGACCTTAACGGGAGGGAATGGCTGATGCTGGCGCCTATCGCCGTTCTTGTGCTGTTTCTGGGAATCTATCCCGATGTCCTGACTGTGCCGTTCAGTCATGCGGTGCAGACTCTGGTTCATGAGACGTTGGCGTCGGGAAGAGCAGTTCCGTCTGGCAGACTTGCGATGGTGACACGATGATAAACGAATCAGGCACGTTCTCGGTCGCGCTGCCGATAGTGGCGATCGCCGCAAGCGCACTTGTCATGCTCCTTGCTGGAACTCTGTCCAAGCGCGACCATGCCTTTGCCATTACCGGAGCCGCAATTTTTGTCTTTGCCATCGTAGGCCGCCTCGTGTTTGTCGCGCCCACCGGCGTCGGGTTTCACGGGATGCTGATTGCCAATGGATTTACCAGATTCGCCGACATTCTGGTTCTTCTTGGGGCAATCGGCGCGCTCGTTCTATCAGCCTCTTTCAACCAAAGAGTCGGAATTGCGCGTTTTGAGTACCCTTTGCTTGTCATGTTTGCTGTAATCGGAATGCTTGTTTTGATCGGTGCTGACAATCTGCTCAGCCTGTATGTCGGATTCGAAATTCAATCTCTGTCGCTTTATGTTCTGGCGGCGGTTGCGCGCGACAATCTCCGGTCGGCCGAAGCGGGGCTAAAATATTTTGTTCTCGGTGCGCTGTCCTCCGGGCTGTTACTGTATGGTATCTCGTTAGTGTACGGCTTTGCGGGCACACTCGACTTTGGGGGAATTGCGCGCGCGGCGTCGGGAGCAACGGGTGCCAGACTTGGTTCAATGGTTGGTCTTGTGTTTGTTCTGGTTGGGCTTGCCTTCAAAATTTCGGCGGCACCATTCCACATGTGGACGCCTGATGTCTATGAAGGTTCACCAACTTCGGTGACATCATTTTTTGCGACGGCACCGAAAGTGGCAACGATGGCGCTGCTGGCACGCGTGTTGTTTATCCCTTTTGGGCCTATGCTGCCTCACTGGCAGCTGCTCGTGGAGATCATTGCGGCTCTATCAATGATAGTTGGCGCAGTTGGTGCGATTCGACAGACTAACATCAAGCGGCTCCTTGGGTATTCGGCCGTAGGCCACATGGGCTACGCACTGATTGGCATTGCCGCGGGGACGGCGGCCGGGTTGCGCGGGACACTTATCTATATAGCGATCTATGTTGTGATGTCGCTTGGGACCTTTGGTTGTGTTGCCGCGATGAGCCGCAAAGGAAAGCCTGTTGAGCAGATTGAGGATCTGGCCGGCATGGCCGACGAAGACCCGCGCTATGCGCTGGCTCTAGCCATCTTCATGTGGTCGATGGCCGGGATTCCGCCACTTGCTGGGTTTTTCGGGAAGCTTTACGTGTTTCTTGCCGCGATTCATGCCGGGTTGGACGTTCTCGCCGTGATCGCGATTGCAACGAGTGTTATTGCGGCATTCTATTATCTTCGGGTCATTAAAGTGATGTATTTTGATCGTGGTGCTCCAGGTTTTGATCCGCGCAGTATAGGCATGAATGTGGTTATCTATGCGAGCGCGATTGGCTTGGTGTTATTCATCTTCGTGCCGGGATCCGTTACGGTCGCTTCGGCTCAGGCGGCCCACGTTCTGCTTGGTTCGGGATTTTGACGCGCGCAAGTTCTCCGTGGCGCGTTGAGCATTTTTCAACGATCGGTTCTACTTCGGACCTTTGTATCGAACGGGCTCGGACGACCAATCACGACCGACTCGCAATCACGGCTGACGTACAAACGGCCGGCCGGGGACGCTCCGGACGGGCTTGGACTTCGCTGCAAGGAAATCTTTTTTGCTCCATGCTTGTACGGCCCTCAATTGCTGCAGCGTGTAGCCCGCTGTTTGCGTTGCTGGCCGGTCTGGCTCTTTGCGAAGCAATCGAAATGGTTTGCGAATCGGTGCCGAGGCTTGTGCTAAAGTGGCCAAATGACGTGATGATTAGCGAGGCGAAACTTGCCGGAATTTTACTTGATGCAGAGATTAGCGGCGACCGAATCGACTGGCTGGTGATTGGTTGCGGAGCGAATCTCGTGCATGCACCCGAAATAACGGGACGACAATCCGTTGCGCTTGCGGATTTCATCCTGCCGCCTTCACCCGGTGACTTGGTGCCGGTGCTTTTGTCGCGCATCGATTATTGGAGGTCCAAGCTCGAGTTCGATCACGGGGCGATGCTGCGCGCCGCTTGGCTCCTGCGTGCACATCCGGCTGGAACAAAGCTTGCCGTAGATGCAGGACGGATTCACGGCGCATTTGTGGGTATTGATGACAACGGCGCTTTGCGGCTTGCCGACGATTCGGGGCATATCGCCACGATCCGAAGCGGAGATGTGGAGTTGCTGCGGGTCGTGGAGCACGGGAGACAAGAGTGATGACCGCGCAATGTTGTTGGTGATCGATGCCGGCAATACAAATATCGTCTTTGCCGTTCATGACGACACACGGTGGCGCGGTATTTGGCGGATTGCGACGGATTCGCAACGCACCTCAGATGAATATGGTGTGTGGCTCGGCGCACTTCTTGCCCGGCAAGGTCTTCGGATTGAGGACTTGACGCGTGCGGTCATTGGCACTGTGGTGCCGGCGGCGCTCTACCATCTTCGGCGTCTATGTCGGGATTGGTTCTCGATTGAGCCACTGATTACCCAGTCTAACCTTGATTGGGGTTTTGTGATCAAGGTGGACAATCCCAGCGAAGTTGGAGCGGACCGTCTACTTAATGCGCTGGCCGCCCAGCACAGCTACGGAGGTCCCCTTATTGTTGTTGATTTTGGAACAGCGACGACATTTGACGTGGTGGACCAAACCGGGGCGTACATCGGTGGTGCGATTGCTCCGGGAATTAACCTTTCGGTCGAGGCGCTGCACCAAGCTGCCGCGCGTCTGCCGCGCATCGGCATTGGACGTCCTCTAGCCGTGATTGGGCGATCTACGATCCCGGCCATGCGCTCGGGAATCTACTGGGGATATGTCGGGCTAGTGGAGGGTATGATTGCCCGCATCGAAGCGGAGTTCGGTCAGCGAATGAAGACAGTAGCAACGGGCGGGTTGGCACCACTGATCGCGGAAGGCACGCCTCGGATCGAGCGGACTGATCCGGACTTGACCTTGGAGGGCTTGCGATTGCTGTCCGAGCGTAATTCAGCGCCGCATTTCCGCAGCCGCGAAGCGGATGGGGACTGATACGCGGAAATTTCACAGAGAGCAGAACATCAATGAACGATTTTGGTTTCGGTCTCTTTTTTGTGCCTTTGGGGGGCACGGGCGAGATCGGCATGAACCTTAACGCCTATGCGTTGGACGGAACCTTTCTTGCGGTAGACTGCGGGATGGGTTTTGCCGACCCCGATACGCCTGAAGCGGACTTACTTGTGGCGGACGCCAGTTTTTTCGCGGAGCGTCGGGAGCGGTTGGCGGGTTTGGTGATCACGCACGCCCATGAAGATCATATCGGAGGTATTGTCTGGCATTGGCGGGCGCTACAATGCCCGATCTTTGCGACGGCATTTGCCGCGACCTTGATCCGGTTTCGCCTGGCGGAGGCCGGGTTACTGAACGAGGTAAAAATCCACGAATTTGCTCCCGGTAGCGCGTTTGAGGCGGGCCCGTTTAGGTTGCGATCCATTCGCATGGCCCATTCGACCCCGGAGGCGGTCGCGTTGGCAATCCAGACACGATACGGAACGGTTCTGCATACGGGCGATTGGAAGATTGATCCCGATCCGCTGGTCGGCTCGCCGACGGACGAGGCGGCGCTCCGAGAGGTTGGAGATTCGGGTGTCCTCGCCATGGTATCAGACTCAACGAACGCGCTGGTCGAGGGACATTCTGGATCGGAAGCGACTGTTCGCAAGAGTTTGATCGCCCTGATCGCAGGATTAAAGGGCCGCGTAGCGGTAACGTGCTTCGCCAGTAATGTCGCGCGAATTGCGAGTGTTATCGAAGCTGCCCGGCACTCGGGCCGGCGCGTCGCGTTAGTCGGGCGAAGCTTTGGCCGCTATGTCGAGGCGGCGCAGACGTGCGGTTATTTACAGGACGTAGCGGATTTTGTGCCGGAGGATCAGGTCGGAAAGGTCTCTGATGATCGGCTTTTGATCCTGGTGACCGGCAGCCAGGGCGAGAAGCGGTCCGCGTTAGCGCGGATCGCGGCAGACACACACAGATCGATCGCGTTTGGTGACGGCGATACCGTAATTTTCTCCTCCCGCGTGATTCCTGGCAATGAACGTGCAATTGGTCGTGTACAGGATGATCTCGTGCGGGCAGGCGTACGTGTCATGACAGAGGCTGATCATATGGTCCACGTGTCGGGTCATCCCGCGCGTGACGACTTGAGACGGCTCTATAAGCTGGTCCGGCCACGGTACTTGATTCCGACGCACGGTGAAAGGCGCCATCTCGCTGCGCAGGCAGAATTGGCTGAGGCTGAGCAGATCGCAACAATTATGCTGGATGATGGTGACGTCGTGGAGCTTGGGCCCGGCAAGGCTGGCATTGTGGATTCGGTGCCAACTGGACGGCTGGCTGTCGACGGCGAGCGCTTGGTACAGTTACAGGGCGGCATGATGGCTGCGCGAAGGCGCATGCTTGGCAGTGGTGTTGTCATCGGGAGCATCGCAGTTGACAAGGGTGGTGTCCTGCGGGGTGCACCGAAAATTGCAGCGCCCGGGTTGTTTGAGCCGGACGATCCCATACTTGATTCCTATGTAGTGAAACTGGCCGACAATTTCGTTGCCTTGCCGGCGCATATCCGCCGCGATGCCGATCTCCTGGTCCCGGCTGCAGAGGCCATTTTGCGCCGGCTTCTTGGACGGCAATTTGGAAAGCGTCCGCTAATAAATATGCAAGTCGTTTCTGTAAAATGACTATAAAAATGTCCTATGATTACAAATAGAGCTTGTAACGCACAAAATAACGTCAATGCTAACACGCTAGATATTTTTTAATCATTTTTTAATCTAAAATCGCTTTACGACGCTAAGGATGCAATGGCATTCTGCCGTTCGGATGAAGGTGTTCTTCATTCCGCCGTGTGACTGGCGTTTCCTCCCTAAACTTGGCCCGCTGGCCTTTGGCCAGCGGGTAATTTTCGTTAACAGATGGAT
>JAJZCS010000244.1 GCA_021829055.1 Pseudomonadota bacterium | reverse complement strand
ACCGCAATCGCCACAGACATCACCGCCTCCCATCAATCCAATCAACGGGAAACAGCGAACACAACTCACCGCGTCAGGGGAAGCCACGGAGAGTCAGAAAATTTGGCGGCTGGTATTAATCAACGGCCAAGCAAAATCGCGAGACCAACCAGAAGGCCGACAGCACGGTTTAGCTTGAAAAGCCCAAGACAACGCTCGGGATTGTCAATGTCGAGCCGGATAACTTGCCAAAAAAGCAGAATCGTCGGAAGCGAGAGAGCCACAAACGCTAACGATCCAAGTCGGGATAGTGCCATAGCAAGAAGAAGAAGAACGAGTGTTAGCGCATAGCATAGGGCAAGAAAGGGTCTTGTCTGCCTGCCCAAAAGCAATGCCGTCGACTTGATTCCGACCATGGCATCATCCTCCCTGTCTTGATGGGCGTAGATCGTGTCATAGCCGAGGATCCAAAAAATCGACGCGGCATAAAGTGTAAGCGCACCTGCTGTAAGACCTCCGGTTGCCGCCACGAAGCCGAGTGGCCCCCCCAAACCGAAAGTAAGGCCGAGAATGATTTGCGGCCACCAAGTGATCCGCTTAGCGACGGGGTAGAGAACCACAAGAACGAGCGACGCAGAGCCCACTACCTGGGCGGGCCGATTGAGCTGTAGTAAAATTAACAGGCCAATCAAAAGCAGGAGACAGAGGAACGCCAATGCCGCTGGTACGGAGACCGCACCAGAAGCCAATGGCCTCCCCGCTGTGCGAGTGACCGAGCGGTCTAATTCTCGATCCCATAGATCGTTAATGACACAACCGGCGCCACGCATGACCACCGAACCAATCGCGAACAGGGTGATCAGCCACAGGCTGAACCAAACACCACGATGCGCGAGCAAGATGCTCCAAAGGCCGGGCAAAAACAGCAACCAGAAGCCAATTGGTCGATCCAGGCGAGCAAGCAACGCGTAGGGTTGCGCCCAGCGAGGTAGCCGCCGAACCCATCCTTGATCCCGGATATCGGTAAAATCGTGATTCTGGGGTAGATAGTTTATCATGGCTTCTCTCGTTCGTCTGTTTTGTCCCCAACCACTGGCATGCGGCAGTGTCGTTGCCATAGATCGGCGGCAAGCGCACTACCTCCAACATGTCATGCGCCGCGTCGCGGGCGACAGATTGCGGTTGTTTAACGGCGAAAGTGGTGAATTTACGGGTGAAATCGCGCGATTCAACCGGCACGGCGCAGAGGTGTTGCTTGGTGAGCGTCTACGAACCCCACTGCCAGAACAAACTTGCATTTTGTCATTTGCCCTTGTGAAAAGGAGCGCAACCGACCTGATTGTCGAGAAGGCGACGGAGTTGGGAGCAACAGTTATCCAACCGGTCGTTACGTCGTACACTCAAACTATTCGGGTGAATCTTGAACGGCTCAATGCCATTGCAGCTGAGGCGACTGAACAATGTGAGCGGCTCTCGGTTCCGGTGATACGTGACGTTGTGACGATTGATTCGCTGCTCGAGTCATGGCCAGAATCTAGGCCTCTATTCGTCGCCGCTGAGCGGGTCGATGCAAGTCCATTGGCCGCATGTCTGCGTGACTGCGGCCTGTTGGTCGGGCCCGAAGGCGGCTTCACTTTGGGAGAGCTTGACGTTTTGGGCCGGCACCCCTTTGTTACGCTCGTTTCACTTGGGCCTCGGATTCTCCGGGCTGAAACTGCCGTTATTGCCGGCTTAGCGAGACTTCTTGCTGACCACCGGCCCAGCTGACCAGGAGCACCACGTGTCGAACCCCGGAGAGGCCGACGTCACCCCAATCACCGGCCCTGACTCAGGCTTCCAGCAGCTTGCCGCATGGCTCGAGGCAGGCGCCAAGCCGCTGCGCCAATTTCGTATCGGCACCGAGCACGAAAGCTTTGGATTTCGGCACCATGGCTATGCCCCGATTCCTTATGAGCCGGATGGAATTCGCAAAGTGCTTGAATTTCTCGCCGTCGAAGAGGGATTGCAGCCCATTCTCGATCAGGGAAACATAATAGGACTGGTCGGCGACAAATTTTCGATCTCACTGGAACCCGGTGGACAATTCGAGCTTTCGGGCGGCGCGCTTGATGACTTGCACGAAACCAGGGCAGAAATCGATGCGCACATACGTCGTGCGCATCGCGTCGGTGCCGCATTTCGTATCGGATTTGCGCCTCTGGGTTTTCACCCGACGGCCCGCCGCGACGACATGCCGTGGATGCCAAAAAGCCGCTACGCAATCATGCGCAGCTACATGCCAAGGGTCGGCACGCGTGGCCTCGATATGATGCTGCGTACCTGCACCGTTCAGGCCAATCTTGACTTTTCTTCCGAGCGGGACATGGCGCGAAAAATGCGCTTGGCGTACCGGCTGCAGCCAATGGCAACTGCATTGTTTGCCAACTCTCCGTTCCGGGAAGGCAAGACGACTGGACTGTTGTCGAATCGGGCCCACGCTTGGCTTGCCACGGATGACGCTCGCACAGGCATTCTGCGATGCGTGTTCGCAGAAGGTTTTGGCTTCGAGCGTTACGTCCAATACTTGCTCGATGTGCCCATGTATTTCGTTTACCGAGACGGCAAATATATCGACGTCGCCGGACGGTCTTTCCGCGATTTTATGGCTGGCAAGCTTGAGGGCTTCGTCGGTCAGCGTCCAACCATCGGCGACTTCGCGGACCATGCAACTACCGTGTTTCCTGACGTGCGGCTGAAGCGTTTCATCGAGACCCGTGGCGCCGATGCCGGCAACCCCGCGATGCTGGTAGCCCAACCTGCGTTGTGGGCAGGACTTTTTTACGATGATGCCGCGCTCGAGGCAGCCACACGGTTGACCCAACATATCACTTACGAGGATGTACTCCTCATGCGCTTCGCTGTACCCGAACGGGGACTGGAGACAGAAGTTAGCGGATGCTTGCTCCGCGATCTAGCGCGCGACGTGATCACAATAGCCGACGATGGGCTGCGCGCTCGAGCCCGGCTCAACGTTTCAGGAGAAGACGAAAGAATCTACCTCGAGCCGCTTCATGCTATTGTCGAAGGTGCACCAACTCAAGCCGAACATTGGCTTGGGCGGTATGCAGGCGCGTGGCACGGCGATACCAGTAAAATTTTCAACGAAGCCGCCTTCTAACGTTTCTTCTAAACCTGAGGGCGTTATGATAAGATCCACACAAAAGAAACTCTGCCAAAAAACGCCTTTCGTCAAAGCGCCTAGGTACGATAAGACTGGTTCCTTCTGTCTCGCACGCTCATTATCTGTTTAGCCTGGCTAACGACCTCTTCCGGAACAATGTTGTTTTCGACGTCGGAGCGTCAAGCGGCATTGCATTCAAGATCATCTCATTAAGAGCACAACGAGTCATGTTTATGCGTCGTTCAAAGTTTTTGTGGCCTATTTAAGGGCCCAGTTCCCAATGCCGGTCAGGACAAGAATGTCGCTGTCTAATACCAACGTCCCCAAAGACTGACGCATGCCCAGTCTGTGGTTCCGATTGAGGTCATTCGGGCTGCGTCATTGGCGATGAAATTCCGGGCTGCTTTGCTGGCGTTGCGCATCGCCTCGTAGTTGTCACAGACGCGGCTGCTTAATTTGTTGCCCCGCAGATAATCCCAGACGTTTTCCAGGGGATTGAGTTCCGGCGCGCAGGGCGGCAG
>JAJZCS010000018.1 GCA_021829055.1 Pseudomonadota bacterium | reverse complement strand
CAGGCGCGTCAATTTTCGTAATAATATGTTTTAGTTTCAGTCTATTATGTTGTGTTTCTGATCCCACATCCCAGACTGATCCTGTTGCGCGCCGTGCTCCTAGCGGCACAACAACGACATCCCCCGCCTTCACGGACATTCCTTCCGGGACAGCATAGCTGAAGGGCTTGTTGACGGCGTAAGGCAAAAGGATCGATGCGCGATCACTCAGTTTGCGGGGTCTCCTTAAACATTAAAACGGAACAAAAGAACATCGCCATCTTGGACGATGTAGTCCCGCCCTTCGATCCGGAGTTTTCCCGCGTCGCGGGCACCGGCCTGTCCGCCGAATTCGACATAATCCGCATACGCGACTGTTTCGCAAGCGATGAACCCGCGCTCGAAATCGCCATGGATGGCACCAGCGGCCTGAGGCGCACGTGTGCCGCGTGTAATCGTCCATGCACGAGTTTCCTTGGGACCCGCCGTGAAATAGGTGACCAAGCCAAGGAGATCATAGCCGGCGCGGATCACGCGATCGAGTCCGGAGTCGGCGAGGCCTAGGCCGGCGAGGAACTCACCGCGTTCGTCGCCGGGTAATTGTGCGACCTCTGCTTCAATCGCAGCGGAGATTACAACGTGACCGGCCCCTTGGCCCCGGGCCATGGCGGCAACGCGAGCAGACTGGTCATTGCCAACGGCCGCCGCGTTTTCTTCAACATTACAAACATACAGGACTGGCTTGGTCGTCAGCAGATTAAGTCGGCGGATCGCTTCTTCCCGTCCTTTCTGCACGGCATTGCGTGCCGGTTGGCCAGATTCCAACGCCTCCAGAATTGGTTCAAATAGCGAGAGTTCGGCTGCGGCGCTCCGGTCGCCGCCACGCGCTCTCTTCAGCAAATTCGGCACTCTTTTTTGGGCAGTTTCGAGATCGGCAAGCATCAGCTCGGTTTCTACCGTCTCCGCGTCGCGAATCGGATCAACACTGCCTTCCACGTGAGCAACGTCATCATTTTTGAAGCAACGCAATACGTGGACGATTGCATCCACCTCGCGGATGTTCGCCAGGAACTGGTTTCCCAAACCTTCACCTTTTGCTGCGCCGCGTACCAGTCCGGCGATGTCCACGAATTCCAGGGCTGTTGGCGTAATTTTTGCTGACTTCTCGATTTTTGCCAGCACCTCAAGACGAGAGTCCGGTACCGCTACGCGGCCTATGTTGGGTTCAATCGTGCAAAACGGATAATTGGCTGCCTGAGCTGCGACGGTCGCTGTCAGAGCGTTAAAAAGTGTGGATTTGCCAACGTTCGGCAGGCCAACGATGCCGCAATTGAACCCCATTTTCAGGATATATCCTTCGTCAACAATGCTACTTTAGTCATGAAATCCTCGGGTTTTCCTTCAAGAAGGAGCCGAATAGATTTGGATACCGCTTCCAACATCGGGATCAACCAATCCTCCTCGTTGGATGTGAAATTGCCAAGAACATGAGATGTGACGCGTGATTTGTCTTGCGGATGTCCAATTCCGAGGCGGACACGCCAATAGTCGGGCGCACCGAGACACCGATCGATGCTGCGTAAACCGTTGTGGCCGGCAGCGCCTCCACCGCGCTTTACCCGTACTTTGCCAGGAGCTAGGTCAATGTCGTCGTGAAACACGGTAATTGCCTCCGGCGGCAGCTTGAAAAAGCCCACTGCCGACTGCACTGCACTGCCTGAATCGTTCATGTAGGTTAGGGGCTTGAGCGCAACAATCTTAACACCGTCGATGGTGCCATCTGAAATAGCCGCGCGGAAACGCTGTCGCCACGGTGTAAAACCGTGACGATCGGCGATTACGTCGAGAGCCATGAAGCCAATATTGTGCCGATGTCGAGCCATTCCAGGTTCGGGATTGCCGAGACCGACCCAGAGTAGCACGGCGAACCTGAGTCGGCCTTATTTCTTTGCCGCCGGCTTGGCCGGCGCAGCCTTAGCACTTGCGGCCCCTTTTGTCGGAGCGGCAGGGGCTGCAGCGATCGGTTCGGCCGTGACTTCGGTAATCACCGTCGGTGACGCGACTGTCGCTATCACGAAATCTCGGTCAGTAATCGACGGGCGTGTGTCTTCCGTGCCTCTCAGGTCATGCCAGCGAATGTTATCGTTGATGTCTAATGGACCGAGGTCAGCTTCAAACCGATCGGGGATACGATCAGGGTCACACAACACTTCTACGGCGTGCCTCACGACGTTGAGAACCCCGCCGCGTTTCAATCCAACCGAAATCAATTCATTGAGAAACACAACTTGAACCGCGACACGCACCGGTTCACCTGGAGCAAGACGCTGAAAATCGACGTGCTCCGGCTGGTCGGTTACGGGGTGAAACTGGACGTCCCGCATAAGTGCACGAGTTTTGTCGCTGCCCGTGTCAATTTCATAAAGTCGCGAACGCCAGCCGCCACGCTTCAGCTCCCGCATCACCACCCGTGGATCCAGCGCGATAAGCGTTGGCTCTTGCTTGGCCCCGTAGATGACCGCGGGTATCTTACCCGTGCGCCGTGTCGCTCGCGCCACCCCCTTGCCGGCTCGCGCGCGACCTTCGGCCTGAATCGTTTCAAAGTTGGCCATGATCCGCTCCTGTTGCAATACAAAAAGCCGGCCTCCAGGGGTGCCGGCAGCAGCGAGATAGCTGATCGGATCGAGATCGGCAAGAACGCGTCAGCACCGCACCATTTTCATGCCTGCGTCGGTCGACAAGCCATCGGAGCATTACGAGAGCCGGCCGAGCCTACGTGAGGCCAGGATGCTGCTGGGCCTGGCGTCGGCTTATGCGGATGTCTGGGCATTAACCGTGATTTCGCTGAAAAGATCCGGCAGGATCTTCTGCCGCCACTAGGTTCGGCGAGTGGGGACACAAGTAACGCTAAACGCTAGCGTGGGGGGCACACTGCATGGCTGGACCGAGGTTGGAGGTCCGGGCGGGAATCGAACCCACATTCGCGGATTTGCAGTCCGCTGCATCACCACTCTGCCACCGGACCTCGTGTCAAACATCCTTATCGGCAGCGTCGACTACAAGGTCAAGGGCACACCGTTTTTGCCGGCAGGTCAAACTCGCTCTATAGGGCAGACAGCAACGTTCCTAAGCTCACCTAGCAGAGGCATTCGAATGACGGACCAGGAAACATATTTCCAGAAGGCTCGTGCACTGATGGTTGAAACCCAGATTCGGCCCAACGACATCGTCGAGCCGAGCCTTATTGGCGCCCTTCGTACACTGCGCCGTGAGGCGTTTTTGCCCGAACCGCTGCGCGCCTCCGCGTATATCGATGCGGACATCTGTTTACCCCATGGGCGTGTCATGTTGGCTCCGCTGACGATCGCCCGCTTGGTCCACGCGGCATCAGTTCGCCCCGAAGACCGAGTGTTGGTTGTTGGCGCGGGCACGGGATACGGTGCTGCAGTTCTTGCGCGTTGCGGTGCAGCGGTGACGGCGCTGGAGAGCGATTCCGAACTCCGTTCAGTCGCGAAGGCTGCCTTTTTGTCGGAATCCGTCGATGTCAGACTCATCGATGGCCCGCTTAGCGCAGGTGATCCGGAAGGTGTACCCTACGACCGTATCCTGATCGAAGGTAAGATCGACGTTGTTCCAGCCAGTTTTGCGGCACAGATTTCTGCCCGTGGGCGGCTGGTCGCCATTCTGGCTGAGCGCGGCGTCGGGCGGGTCGTTGTAGCCGAGGCATTGCCAGCCGGCCGCTTCGCCTATCGTTTTGTCGCGGATGCCAACACCGGCTGGCTGCCGGGCTTCGTCAAGGCGCCGGAATTCGTGTTTTAATGCGTTGCCAGCCGAACGGCCTATTGTGGGCATCGGTTGTTGTCCTATTTCTGATCCCAGCGCTTGCTTTTGGACAGCAGACTCGGCCAAGAACTCTCACCGAGGCACTTGCCGCAGCCTACGGCAATAACCCGGCATTGCAACAACAACGTGCCAATTTGCGTGCGACTGACGAAACGGTGCCGAGGGCGCTCTCAGGCTGGCGACCAACCGTGACAATTAACGGTACGATAGGGCATCTTTCCGGGTTGAACAGTGAAGCATTCCCCGGAACGAACGCGGCGACTGGACAAACCTATCTACAACATTTCCGGATTCCGGAGCTGCGCAACGAAGCGGCGGGTGAATTAACCGTGACCGAGCCGATTTTTAACAGTGGTGAGACCGTGGCAAAAACGGGTGAGGCAAAGAATAACGTATATGCCGCACGGGCGCAGCTCCTCGCAGCTGAGCAAAAAGTATTCGTCGATGTTGTTAACGCTTACGTAGTGGTTCTGACGAATCGGCAGATTTTGGCTCTCGACCACAGTGATCGCGCTGTTTTGAAGGAGCAACTGCAGGCGGTCGAGGATCAGTATCGTGTCGGTGACCAGACGGAGACATCAGTTGCTCAGGCTCGTGCAGCGCTTGCGCAGGCGGATGCACAGGTTCGGATCGCCGCCGGCAATCTAAAGGTTGCCAATGACAATTTTCGCCAATATGTGGGCGCTTATCCAGCGCGGGAGCTGAAGCCGCCCCAACCCTTGGCTTTGCCTGTTCATTCGAAATCGGCGTTAATCAAGATGGCAGCTACCAACAATCCGAGGATGGTCGCTGCTCTGTTTGCCGAGAACGCCGCGAAGGAAGCGGTGAAGGTCACTATTGCAGCGTTGGGACCGCAAGTTTCGGTGTCAGCCTCAGCATTCGATAATTCAGGGGTCGGAGGACCACACACGAGATCGAACGGTGGGGATGTACTGGCTAATTTGACGGTTCCCTTGTATCAGGGTGGGGCAGAATTTGCGGCGATCCGACAAGCACGCGATAAGCTGCAAGCTGCTTATTCTGACACCGTAAATGCCCGGCGCCAGTCAGTTGTCCAGGCGGTTCAGTCATGGGAATCGCTACAGTCGTCAAAAGCCACAGTCCAAAGCCTCAAAGAACAGGTTTTGGCCGATGGGATTGCCTTAGACGGAACCGAACGACAGGAGATTGTTGGGACATCCACGATGCTTGATGTCCTGAACGCCCAGCAGTTATTGCTCCAAGCGCAAACCCAACAGATTGAGAATGTCGGTAATATTGTGATTGACTCGTACGCGGTTGTCGCAGCCATGGGTCGCCTCACCGCAGGAGACCTTGACTTGCCGGTCCATCATTATGACGACCTCAAATATTACCGGGCAGTGAAACACTCCTTGTTTGGCGAGGGCAACGCAGCGTATGAGAGCGTTGGGATTTCTCCGAACGGAGACTTGTTGGAGGGCCGACACCCCATAGAGGCCCATTAGGAGCGAGGAATGAGTATCCCGGATCAACCGATGAGCGCCGAGCCGACGATGGACGAGATCCTGGCATCGATCCGCAGTATGCTAAAGGACGATCGTCAGTCGGCGGTTGCGTCAGGTGATGATCTGTCGGGCCATGAGCCTCAGATCGATCTTGACGCTTCGATGGTCGACAACTCAGGGTCCGAACGGACCGGCGAACCGGCGCGTCCGGCATCTTACGAGACTTTCGGCGCAATTGCGACGATGCACAGTGAAACTTTATCATCCGGCAAGGATCCAAACGTGAGCACCGATTCATCCGCTAAGACAGATCATGATTCTGACTATCCATCTGATTCAGGCTTCTCACCCGCGACCGAGCATGAACGTCAAATGATTCAGTCTCAGGAGGTTTCGCGTCACTCGTTGTCGGGTGAGGGAATACAAAGTCCCGAATCAATAGTAGGCGAACAGGCTGCACGAGAGTCTGGGCGACTACTTGGCACTTTGGTGAATTCACTGGCCAGGCAGCGCAACGTAGCCGTTTCCCGCGGCGGACCCTTGCTTGAGGATATTGTGCGCGAAGAATTGCGTCCGCTGCTGAAAGCATGGCTGGATTCAAATTTGTCTGGTTTGGTCGAGAGGCTGGTACGCGCTGAAATTGAACGTCTTATTGAACGGGCCGATCACTGATCTCTTGCTGCGTCGGGTAGCATCTGACTGCCGCTCCCATTTCGCAGTTTCCCGCCTATCTCTTTCGGAGACTGGCTGACCGCAAGTATTGAACACGTGATAACATGACGCTTGACAAAAATTACGACCCAAAGGTGTTTGAAGCTTCGATATATGAGAAATGGGGGCAGAATGGTGGTTTTGCTGCCGACCCATCGAGCAGTTCGACACCTTTTGTTGTTATGATTCCTCCTCCAAACGTTACCGGCAGTTTGCATGTCGGTCACGCTTTGAACATGACTCTCCAGGATGTTTTGGTCCGTTTTCGCCGAATGCAGGGGCGTGATGTGCTTTGGCAGCCTGGTACCGACCATGCCGGGATTGCTACGCAGTTGATGGTAGAACGCGAGCTCATCCGCGAAGGAAGCTCACGCGAGGCTATTGGCCGACCAGATTTTCTGGAACGAGTCTGGCAGTGGAAGCACCAGCAAGGCCATGCGATCACAAGCCAGCTGCGGCGGCTTGGCGCGTCGCCAGACTGGTCGCGGGAACGTTTTACCATGGATGAAGGATTGTCACACGCCGTCATTCGAACATTTAACTTGTTGTATCGGGATGGACTGATCTACCGGGCCCGGCGCTTAGTAAATTGGGACCCAAAGTTCGGCTCAGCGATTTCGGACCTCGAAGTCGAGATGCGCGAGGTCAGTGGTAACCTGTGGTATGTGCGCTATCCGGTTGCAGGTAGTGATCAAGTGATCGTGGTGGCAACGACCCGGCCGGAAACCATGTTGGGTGACGTGGCAGTTGCGGTGCATCCTGAGGATGATCGCTATCGCGATTTCATCGGTAAGCACGTGATCGTGCCGATCACTGGACGCAGGGTCCAGATTATTGCCGACCGACATTCAGATCCTGAAAAGGGTACTGGAGCCGTGAAGATCACGCCGGCCCATGATTTTAATGATTTTGCCGTTGGCCAGAGGCATAATCTTCCTGCGCCTTCGGTTCTGGACAAGAAAGGGCGGATCACACTTTCAGAAATCCGGGCCGGATATCGGTCTGAGGACCCTTTGTTCCTGGAGGGGCTAAACGGGCTCGATCGATTTGAGGCGCGGCATCGCATCGTCGAACAGCTTGAAGCTCTCAACATGCTGGACCGCGTCGAGGCCCACCGTCACGCCGTACCATACGGCGACCGCTCGGGCGTACCGATTGAACCGCTGCTTACAGACCAATGGTTCTGTAATGCTGCCGAACTGGCGAAGCCGGCTATTGCAGCAGTTGAACAAGGTCAGATCACTTTCGTTCCAAAGCAATGGGAAAACACATATTTCTCATGGATGCGCACGATCGAACCGTGGTGTATTTCACGCCAGCTTTGGTGGGGGCACAGAATACCCGCTTGGTTCGGGCCAGACGGCACCATCTTTGTTGCCGAGTCGACTACGGCCGCTCACGAGCAGGCGGCACAGCATTATGGCCACGATGTGCATCTGACACAGGATGAGGATGTTCTCGATACGTGGTTTAGCTCGGCTCTTTGGCCTTTTTCTACTCTTGGCTGGCCGGATCCTAAACCGGAGCTCACGCGCTACTACCCTGGTGATGTGCTAGTCAGCGGTTTCGACATCATTTTCTTCTGGGTTGCCCGAATGATCATGATGGGACTGTATGTGATGGGGAAAGAGCCATTTCGTACGGTCTATATGCACGGTCTTGTGCGTGACGAGCGTGGCCAGAAGATGAGCAAGACGAGAGGCAATGTTGTTGATCCATTGGCATTGATCGAGAGTTTTGGCGCCGATGCACTCCGCTACACGGTAATCGCTCAAAGCGGAACGGGTCGCAACATCAAGCTTGGTCCGCGTTTGGTTGAAGCTAATCGTAGTTTTGTAACGAAACTCTGGAATGCGGCTCGGTTTTGCGAGATGAGCAGTTGCTGGCCTGATCCGGCTTTTCGCGCTGAAGACGCGAAGTTAGTGTTGTCCAGATGGATCCTGGATGCCGCCAACCGCACAATTGTTGATGCCACTCATGCGCTAGAGAACTTTCGACTTAGCGACTACGCAATGATTTGTTACCGCTTCGCGTGGGCGGATTTTTGCGACTGGTACCTCGAGTTAGCCAAACCCGGGCTCGCGGCAGAAGATGCCGCAGAATTACGAGGCGTTACGTCCTACGTGCTTGGTGTATTGCTGCGGCTGCTTCACCCAGTAGTTCCGTTTGTGACCGAGGCACTATGGGGTCATTTCGGTTACGGTGTTTCAGGGTCTTTAATTCGGGCGTCCTGGCCTGAGGTGGTGGTCGTTCCCGAAGCACCCGAAGCCCGCCACGAAATCGCTTGGCTTGTTCGCTTGGTGTCCGAAATTCGTACGATTCGACACGAGATGAATGTCCCGGCGTCAAGCCAAATTCCTGTCCTGGTCCGTGATGCAAATCCGACTATCCTGATGCGTATTGACCGGTGGCGCGATGTGGTCGGGCGGCTGGCGCGCGTGGCGAGTATCGAGCCTTTGAAGGGGGATATGCCAACTGGTTTCGCGCAAGCGTTGCTTGATGATGCAACCTTCATTCTGCCGCTTGCCGACATCATCGACTTGGGCGTCGAGCGCAACCGGCTGGCAGTGAGTCGCTCGAAAGCGTCCGGGGAGGTAGAAAAAATCGAACGAAAGCTGAATAATCAGGATTTTATGGCACATGCTCCCGAAGAAATTGTTCATGAAAATCAACGGCGCCTGGATACGGCGCGTGCGGAGATTTTGCGGCTCGACGCCGCGCTCGCCCGTATTGGTTAAGAAAATCCATTCCTGATGTGGCCGTGTTTCCAGCATGGTTTGAGTCGAGTTTTTTCAGAGCGCTCTATCATCCCTGCGGAGGCTTTTTAGAGTCGATTGTGTGGAATGGAGCGCGGTCAGGTGGACCGGCTGCGAATGAAAATAGCAAATCGCTTGTTCTAAGCGCGATCAATGCTGAGCAAACCGTTCCAAATCCATTAGAAGGCATCACGTTGAGGGAAGTCTCTGCGGGTTCGGAACAGTCGGCGAGAAGCCTGATCCAACCAGACCAATCGGCTGCCGTGGGATCCGGGCGCTGTGCACGAACGAATTGCGAATGATAACGTCGGATTCGAGGACATCGGGAGTCATTCGGATCGCCGGCAGTAATCATGGTGATGCCGCGTTCTACCGGCTGGCACTCGGGGTGCTCACGCTCTAGTCCGCGAAGTACAAAACCACCGCGGCGATCAATGATTATCATATTGAAGCTACGGTAAATACTGGCGTCGATCGAGGCAATGTGCCGAGCGGCAGCGTGGGCCGTGGAATGCTCAAGAGCAAACAGGGGAAGCTCTCCGCGACTTGCCTTTCCTGGTGCTGGTCCAAGGCTGCCGGTGCGATTGAGCAGGGCTGCGACCACCCCATGGTCGTTCATACCAAGCCAAGTTCCACCCGCGAGACGATCCCGCCCTGCAATGATGCCGGGTCGAGCAGCCCAGTATCGCGCTGGCGCGTCCCAAGGACGCTCCAGCATTTCATCACGGTTGGCACCTATGAGAACGGGCCAAGGGTCGGTGGGTAAAAAGGAAAGAACAAGTGAACACATGATCAATCAGAATCGAACACCCGTGAAAAGATCAGATCCACATGGCGCAAATGCAGTTCGGGATTCATCGCCGCATCGATTTCTGCCGGCGAGATCCGTGATGCAACGTCGGGGTCAGTCAGGAGGTGGTCGCGAAACGATTTCGCACCTGGTTGGCCAAGAGTGGTCCAGGTCGTCATCGCGTTGCGTTGCACGATCCTATACGAATCTTCTCGGGAAATTCCTGCCCGCGCAAGAAGAAGGAGGATTTCGCCGGAATAAACCACGCCGCCTAGGCTGTCCAGATTTTGGACCATACGTTCGGGATAGATCGTGAGGTTTTCTACCATTGAAGCTAATCGGTGAAGAGCAAAATCAAGCGTGATCGTCGCATCAGGTGCGATTATTCGCTCGACCGAGGAATGGCTGATGTCGCGTTCATGCCATAGTGCCACATTTTCGAGGGCAGGTAAGGCGTACCCACGGACGACGCGCGCCAGCCCGGTAAGATTTTCCGAAAGCACCGGGTTCCGTTTGTGCGGCATCGCGGAAGAGCCCTTCTGCCCCCGGGAAAAAAACTCCTCTGCTTCACGTACTTCGCTACGCTGCAAATGCCGTATTTCCGTGGCGAGGCGCTCGATGCCTGAGGCAATTACCGCGAGAATAGTAAAATAAGTGGCGTGGCGATCGCGCGGAATGACCTGGGTTGACACGGTTTCAACGCGGAGGTGGAGATTCTTCGCGACGTGAGCCTCAACCGATGGATCAACGTGCGCAAAAGTCCCTACTGCACCGGAAATCGCGCAGACAGCGATTTCCGCACGGGCGGCGATAAGTCGTGTGCGGTTGCGGTTGAATTCGGCGTAGTGTCCTGCAAGTTTTAGCCCGAAGCTCGTAGGTTCGGCGTGAATGCCGTGGCTCCGACCGATTGTGGCCGTGTACTTGTGTTCGATCGCTCGACGTTTCAGTGCCGCGAGCACTGCGTCGATGCCCTCGACAAGGAGGTCGGTGGCCTGCGCTAATTGCGCGGCAAGACATGTATCGAGAACGTCCGATGACGTCATGCCGAGATGAACAAAACGAGCGTCCGGCCCGATTGCCTGGGCGATCCACGTGAGGAAGGCAATGACGTCATGTTTTGTTTCGCGTTCTATGCCAGCGATTTCATCAATGTCTGCGTCGGTCATCCCGGCTATTTTAGTGCCCCCCTTTGTCCGAATATTTTGCGCCGCATCGGCTGGCACGGCACCTATCGCCGCCATGGCCTCCGCGGCGAGCGCTTCAATTTCGAACCAGATTCGATAGCGGTTTAGCTCTTGCCATATCGCTACCATTTGTGGGCGTGAGTAACGTGGTACCATGCTTCTCTCCTTCGGATCGGCGCCGTTTTGGTCCGGGTGTCGACAGTTGACAAGCTTGCTTGCAACCCGGAACCAAGCCTGATGGCGCCTATTCTTGCTGACCTCGCTGTGCTGGCTCAGGTCCTGATGATTGATCTTGTACTCGCAGGTGACAACGCAATTGTCATCGCGGTCGCTGTCGTACGGTTGCCCGAAAGACAGAAGAAACGCGCTATCATGATCGGAGTCGGAGCCGCAGCCTTTGTCCGCATTGTCCTGGCTTTGCTGGCATTGCGTTTGCTGGAAGTGATTGGTTTGACGCTCGCCGGCGGCATTCTGCTTCTTTATGTTGCGTGGAAATCGTGGCGAGAACTTCGCCAGCCTCCAAACGAGGTGCGCATAACAGGTCCAGCGCGACTGCGTGATGCGGCAGCGCGGATCATCCTGGCGGATCTGTCGATGAGTTTGGACAACGTGCTTGCGGTTGCTGGGGCTGCGCGCGACCATCCAGCATTGCTTGCCATTGGCTTGGTGGTTTCCGTGGCCCTGATGGCGCTCGTTGCCAATGTGGTGGCAAGCTTGCTAAGCCGTTACCGCTGGCTGGTTTGGATTGGGCTTGGCATTGTCCTGTATGTAGCGCTCAATATGATCCACGGTGGCGCAATTCAACTATCTACACGCATGGCTTATCGGTTGCCTGCATGGTTTATGTGAGCACTGCTCGGCTCGAGATCCGGAATGAGGGGAACGCCACGATTGTTGCGTTCACCGGTCCGCTGACGGCAACTAGCTTGGCCCCGATTTGGTCTCGCGCTCGCGAGGCGGCGGGGAAAACGGCCGGTCAGTTAACGATTGATGCTAGCGACGCCACTAGGATAGACACTTCTGGTGCTGTCTTGCTGCTGGCACTAGAGCGCGATCATCCGGGCGGTGTGGTTTGGAGGGGGTTGGCTGAGCACCCAAAAAAACTTTTGGTACGGCTTCGACCCGCACTTCAAGACGATACTAGGGCGCCACAGTTTTCTGCCCGCTATACCGGATCAAGAAACTCGGCGTGGCAAGATGTTCTAAATCGCATTGCGTTTCTCGGCCAAATCGTTCTTGTAATGATTAATTTGCGAGAAAGACTTCGCTTCTTGCGAGGTTCTGATTTCTTTCGCATTACCGAACGTGCGGGTGCCCAAGCTGTACCCCTCGTGGTGATGCTGGGTTTTCTGATCGGCATGATCCTAGCGTTTCAGTCGATAATCCCCATGCGGCAATTCGGGGCGGCGATCTACGTTGCGGCTCTGGTTTCACTCGCGTTGTTCCGTGAGCTGGGACCGCTCATGGCGGGGGTTGTTCTGGCTGGGCGCACGGGTTCTGCCTTTGCGGCCGAGCTTGGCACGATGGTTGTCAATGAGGAGATCGCAGCCCTTACTACGATGGGAATCGATGCCGAGACAATGCTGGTCATCCCACGAATTGCTGCTGCCATGATGGTGATGCCGGCACTAGCAATCGGCATTGACGTTATGGGTCTGCTCGGGATGGCATTGGTTATGATGATACTCGGCATACCTCCCGTAGCCATTCTGGATCAGGTTAGGAGAGCGACGGATCCGGAGGATGTATTGCTTGGGCTGCTTAAGGCCATGGTCTTCGGTGCAGCGATCGGCGTTATAGGTTGCAGGGCAGGATTAACGGCCGGTACGGGCCCGCGGGCAGTAGGAGAGGCTGCAACTTCGGCGGTAGTTGGCGGCATCGTGGCGACCATCGTGCTTGACGGTTTGTTTGCCGTCATCACCTACCGGCTTGGTCTATGAATATGAACGATGCGATCGTCGTCGATGGTGCCGGCCAAGCTTTCGGCGATGAAGTGATCTTCCAGAACGTTTCATTCCACGTTCGCGCCGGTGAAATCTTCGTCATCCTGGGTGCCTCTGGCTGCGGAAAGTCTACTCTGCTCAAGCAGATGATCGGCCTCTCGCCGCCTGCGTTTGGTCACATCATGGTTGCCGGACATGACGTGATAACGGAGGTTGATTCTGTGCGGCGCGCAATCGGAGTGATGTTCCAGTCCGGCGCGCTCCTCGGCTCCATGACTTTACTTGAGAACATCATGTTACCGCTCATGATGTTTACTGATTTACCGAGCGATGCACGCGCTGACATAGCCAGAGTCAAGCTGGCATTGGTTGGACTTGTCGATGCACAGCATTTGCGGCCTTCGGAAATCTCCGGCGGCATGGTGAAGCGCGCTGCAATTGCTCGAGCACTGGCCCTTGATCCACCAATCCTGCTCCTGGATGAACCCTCTGCTGGCCTTGATCCGGTTACGGGTGCGGGGCTGGACAAACTGATCCTTGACCTGCGCGGTGCCTTGGATTGTACATTTGTCATCGTGACTCACGAGCTCGCCTCGGTTTTCGCGATCGCCGACCGTTGTGTGATGCTCGATCGCAGTGCACGTGGAATAATTTCCATCGGAGCACCGGAGAGCATGAAGCGGGACAGCAATCCTGTTGTCAGGGCATTTTTCAATCGGGAGCCGCTCACCAGTGGAGGATCGTCATGATGCGCGCACATGGTGAAGCTCTTCGAACCGGGTTTTTCGTGCTCGCCAGCTTTGCCGTCCTAGTGGGCCTGATTTTGGTATTGTCTGGAAATATATTTCGACAAGGCCTTGCTTATGAAACATATTTCAAGGAATCGGTTCAGGGCCTCGACGTTGGTTCTCCGGTTAAATTCCGGGGGGTCACGATCGGGAAAGTTACGGAGATCGGGCTAGTTGCCGCTCAGTACCCGCCGGCAAACGCTGTTGAACTGAATACACCCGCGTATCGACAGGTCATCGTCCGCTTTCGCGTTAATCCCGCCAAGCTCGGCCCGCATCCGAACATTAAAGAGGCGATTGAGCGTGGCCTGAGAGCGGAGGTGGCCCCCCAAGGAATTACTGGACTGGCGTATTTGGAACTCACTTTCGTTAACCCAACGCTTCATCCGGTCTCCAGCGTGCCTTGGACACCACGAACGCCTGAAATTCCCTCTATTCCGAGTACACTGACGCAGGTTCAAGATGCAATTCAGGGTTTTCTCGCGAATGCGAGGGACGTTGACGTCGCCAAGACGATCCACGAAGTCAACGGACTTATCACGGCCATGCACGAAGAGTTGACAACGGGTGCGGCAAAACAAGCGATCGCTCGCGCCGATGAGCTCCTGGGTGAATTGCAGGATCAGGTTAGGCAGGCCAATCTTCCTGGAACGACGGCATCGGTGCGCCGTTTGGCTGACGGCAAACAGACCCGAGAGATACTGCAGCAACTCCAGAGTGCATCGGCGGCTCTCGAGATCGCCACGGCAGCAATGCCGGAGTTGGTCGCGGAGACCAAGCAATCCGTTCGCCTGCTTGGTGAAAGCACTATGGATTTCGACAGGGAGATGATTCCGATCATGCGTAATTTAAATACGGTATCGCGGCGGCTGGCCGAACTGTCTGCGGAACTTCAATCTAATCCGGCGGTTTTGCTGCGCGGCAGAGAGCCGCCTCGCCAAACACCATGACAGAGGGGCGGCCATGATGAAAAGTGGACGCATTCTTGCGTTGGTCTTGCCGCTCGCGCTCGTTGGTTGCAGCGGTTTGATTCCGGATCAACCCTACATCGCCAAGACCGAGTGGCCCCTAGCGCCAAATCCCCCTCCATTTGTAGGATACCATACTGGAAAGGGGGTCGTTCTCGTTCGGAGCGTGCTCGCTGGGCCGGGGTTGGAGCAAACCGGCCTGACGACTTTACGGCGCGACGGAAGTCTACATCGAGGCTATTATAATCGATGGGCCGTGCCTCCGGCTGAAGCTCTGACTGCTGCGTTAATTGCTTGGTTAGAAGCGAGCGGCGAATTCAAGGCTGTGGTCGGTGACGGAAGTGTCCTCACCCCAAACCTTCTGGTTGAGGCAACATTAAATGCACTGATTGCTGATCCGTCCGCCCGTGAAGCACGAGCGACGATGACATTGGTGATATCAAAGCCCGTTGGTTTGGGAGCTGTGCCCCTCGTTCAGCGCCGGTTAGTCGCAGTCGAGCCGCTCTCCGGACGCTCGGCAGCGGAGCTGGTGGCGGCGCAGCGTGCGGCTGTCGTCTCTTTGCTCGAGCAGGCCGTTCAGCTGGTTAGGCAGGCACAAAGCAAAATCAAAACATGAACTTGAGCTTAGAGTGTAGGCGATCAGTGGCGCTGCGGGCAATCCTTAGCAAGCAGTTGCCGGCGATCCCGCGACGACGGGTGTTTACGCTACCGAAATCTCCCGCGAGGCTGGATGCGGGCGCGGTGAGGTGGTCAGGATAGGCGTCTTTACCTCCCGTGCAGGGCAGATTGGCGATTGTGCTGGCGCCAGGGCCGGGCGTGAACGTGTGGAGACACACAAACTCAAAAAGGAAGAACGACCGGAAGCCGGTCGTCACGGCGACAGGGTCCATATGAGAAATGGCGTTTCTCCCTGAGACGGGCGTCAGTTTGCAGGAATAAGGGGTGCCTCGTGGCCTTGGGCCGTGATCCTGGTTCGGGTCGATCACGATAATCTGATGATCTGAAGAAATTATTCATATTGCGTTCAACATCTTGCCCGACGCATATTGCCGTTCGGCATCTCCTCGGGAGACGGCGGTGACACAGCTTCGTTCTGTCGTAGAAAATTCAGGGCTTCGCGGCGTCACGTTTGTTTCCTCGGGCAAGTCGTCAAGAGAGACAACAGGATACTCGAGAGATAATTCTCACGGGAAGGGGAACACGTTATGCAAATCCGGAAGAGTCTACTGGTATCGGTCGCGCTCGGAGTCTGTGCGCTCGGCTACTCGCAGCCGAGCTTTGCGGTCGGTGCGGGCGGTTTTGGGGCCAATGTGCCGGTCGATACGGTCACGATCAAGGACATGGGGCCGCTGAGCGGGAAATGGCAGTTCTCGGGCGGTATCGATGGCTCTATGGCGGCATTCACGAA
Source organism: Pseudomonadota bacterium (assembly GCA_021829055.1). Lineage (GTDB taxonomy): Bacteria > Pseudomonadota > Alphaproteobacteria > Acetobacterales > Acetobacteraceae > Acidiphilium. The sequence continues at coordinate 154 of JAJZCS010000018.1, read as the reverse complement.
TGCGACGCCGCGCCTATTCAATAACATTGGTGGTATTTCGCCGAACGTGCAGTACAGCATGGGCTTGGCGGCGGTCCAGATCCACAAGGCTGACGGGTGGCTGCATGTCACCTACTGGGGTGGTGCCTGGCAGACGCCTGCGACGGGTATCACG
>JAJZCS010000243.1 GCA_021829055.1 Pseudomonadota bacterium | reverse complement strand
CGCTGTAGCTGCCGGGGCCCGCTCCAACAGGGGCCGGGCTAACGTCGGTTGAGGAGCGACAGGTTGGGGAGGAACGGAAGACCGGTGCATGACAGTTTGTGGAGGCCGATGCACCGGAGGTGGACGCAGGGCATGCTCGACTTGAGGATGTTTTGGTCGTGGCAGCGGTTTGGTCTCCACCTGCTTCCGAGGACGCGGCGGCACGACTGATGCAGGCGGTCTTGGAAGTGCAGCGGGCCTGGATGGGGCGTGAATTAGAGCCGGCGGCTCGATCATATGTATCTTCATGCGCGTGGGCTTAATGGTTTTAGGGTGTGGCGCCGTGACCGCAAACAGTGCCACGACAACCAGGAGCAAATCCAGTACCAATGCGCCAATCAGGGCAACACTGAAAGGTGAGTCTTTAAGCGCGGCAGTCGTGTCCGCGCCGTTATCGGTCATCGACTAGAAGAATGCATTGAGGCTGAGATAGAATGCGCGTGGTGCACCAAGCAATACCGACTGATAGTTAGCCCCAGCATAGGTCTGATAGACAAAATCGTTCGTGTAATAACGCCGGTTAAGAAGATTATCGATATTGAGTGCCACACGGATTGCATGGATGCGCCCGAGATGAACCGGGATCGTCTTCTGGAAGACGAAATTCATCAGGAAATAGGGCGGGCTTTGCAGGCTGGTCGGCGTACCGGCAAAACCCTGCTGCAGATATTCGGTACCGACGTATTGCGCATTACCGCCAACGAGCCAGTTCCTGTGGGTCCAGTCGATGCCGCCGCTGATCAGATTGTCCGGTACGTTCGCTAACGGCTGTCCCTTGGTCACAGTGCCAAACTGCGTCGAGTTAATGCTGGACTGAAACCTTGCGTTGTTATGGGCGTAGTTGAAAAACGCCGACCAGCTACCGGGAACCTTGGCGACGTGCCCGGCCTGGTAAATTGCCTGGAGTTCCTCGCCGTCGAACAGGGCAGTACCGCCATTATTGGTTTCTGATGCCCCGCTGACTGGATTGGTCGTTGTAATGAAGAAGTTGAGGAAGTTCTCCCGGTAGTAGTCGAGCTGTAAGGACAATCCATGATGCTCGTAGCGAATACCGGTCTCGTAGTCCTTGACGTACTCAGGCTGCACCGTCACCGCCGGGGTGCCCGGCTGGCCGTTCGCCAGCGGCTGGCCGACGTCATTGTAGTACGCGTCGATGGTCGGGAACTCGATATTCTGGCCATAAGCGCAATAGGCAGTGAGATTGTGCGTCAGTGCGAGGCTCGTTCCCACTGTCGGCGACGCATAATGGGTGACGTTCGAGACGCTACCGGTGATTGAATAGAAGAAACCAGCCTCGTCGGTATCCTTGGTGATCGCATTCAGATATTTCACACCGGGTGTGATGTGCAGCCGTCCGCCAAATAACGAGATCTTGTCCTGGATGTAAATTGAGGCATAGGTCCGCAGATCGTGCTCATTCCAGGCATTGTTGAAGCCTGGAATTTGCGGAACCGGCAGCGTGCCATACCAATATTCACGGGAATGCATATGGCCTGACGTGACGTTGCCGCCAACGGTAATCTGATTGTACGGCAGATCCAGCGTCGCGCTTGGCTGCAGCCCGATTTCATCTTGGTTATAGCCATAGAAATGGTATTGACTGCCCATCGCGTAGGAGCCGAACATTGCCAACGGATCGTAGGTAGTAATCCCCGGATAAGGCGAAAAATCGTATGTCGCGGGCGAGTTGGGCAACTGGTACGGCATATCTGGCCCCTGCAGCATGTTCGGATTGCTGTAGGAGGTGCGCATGTAGTTGTCTTCTCCGAAGAAGAACTTTACGTTGCCGGACAGAATCGGCGTGAAATTCTCTGACGCACCAACGATCGCCAGATAGTTGGTGTCAGTATTAACCGAGTAGGTCTGGCCTGGTGACCATTGATAGTGTGGTCCAAACTGCTCCACCAGCGCAAGTGGCACCGAATGCGGCGTGTTCCCGCGATTTTGATTGTAGAGGAAATAGGCAAATGCTTTTCCGGAACCGCCAAAAATCGGCATGTTCATCGTGTAATATATGTGGTTGTTCTGGTCTTTTCCGTAGTCGATCCAGGAGTCACCGACGCTACGGCGGAAAGAGAGCAATTGCCGAATGCCGTGCACATCACCGGTATTCAGCCTGAAATGGTAATTGAGCGTGTTAAAACTGCCATAGGAGATGCCGGCTTGTGAGTTCGCGGCCCTTTGTGCCTCACGGGGCACGAAGTTGATGGTACCGCCGAGTGAATTGTAGGAGTTGACGGCGGGATTGTTAACGCCACGGAACGCCTGCACCCCGCTGATGTCGTCAAGTGTCACCAGCGTGTTATTGCGCGCTGAAGCGGCACCCGCGACGCCTGCGTTAAAAAGATCGTTAATTGCGATCCCATCATAGGTTTCCGAGAATTGGCCGTCATTGAATGCGCGGAATTGAATGTTTGTTCGCATCCCGTTTGGTCCGGACTGGGTTGCGACGACGGAAGGAAGCTGGTCGAGCAACGTTTGCGCGCTTACAGCCGGCGAAGAAGTTTCGATCTGTTGGCGGCCTATCGTGCTTTCAGTGTAGGTTGCTTTCTTCGGGATTGTTGCATACTGCGTTTTACTTGCAGTTTTTGAGACCGTTTTGATTCTTACGGGCTGTTTGCTGGCGGGGATGGATACAACCTGTGCCCATGCGGCTGGAGAAACAAAAACGGAAGTCGTCACGCCCGCGAGGAGCGCAATAATCGAAACAGACGAGAGCCTCATTTTCTCCGCCTTTCAGAATTTAGGGCCATGGTTTCGCATTCAATAACAGTGTTCTGTTACAGAATGATGATGGTTCGATGTTCGTTTTATGAATTGGCAAAATGCCAGGGCGCGTTAACAACGATGTTGTTTTTCATGTCGGCGTGACGTTGCGGGAGAGCCGCCCTTGAAGCCTCGTCCGTTCGTGATTTTGGCTTTCCGGTGCTGTCCCTGGGGCGGAAGCTGTCGTTGCCGGTTTCGATGATGTGGCCATGATGGGTGAGGCGATCGAGCGGCACGGTGATGATCCTGGCATTGCCGAACACAGCTGAATTTCCTGCGCCGGGATGCGGATCACTTCTTCTGGGACGTTATGCCGGCGGTCTCCTGACGAAAATGGTGGGGCTGCTTCGGAACGCGGACACCCGATCTTATGACGGGCACCTCGAAGGTGATTCAGGAATAACAGTTGATGCGGTGGAAACCCGCAAAATACCCGCTTCCCCCGAATCGGTTTTTTAGGTGCCGCATCAACGATGCGTTCGTGATTCGCACCTGTGTATTGGCAGCAGGAAGGGTGCAGCGAAGCGAAATCCATCGACCGGGATGTGGCGCGAAAGCGAAGGGTAGCGCTGCGCTCGACCCATCACAATTCTGCTGGCGAAATGGCGGCTTTCGGGTTTGACCTCCTGACCTCTGATGCCCGGCCTGGGTCGACTGCTGCTATCAGGCGAATCGATCACAGATAGGCAACTTTCGGACGCCTTACACGAAGGGCACTATCAAGTTGACGTAGCGAGCACCAAATCTGGTGCTGCGGTCTGACCTGACACCCGAGACGCGGCTGGCCTCGCCCACCGAAGTAGGGATTGGACAATCGCGGGTCGGCGGGGGCACCCCTGCTCCCGGTTCGACACGGGCCATAGGCCCGCATCCGTCGC
>JAJZCS010000017.1 GCA_021829055.1 Pseudomonadota bacterium | reverse complement strand
TCGACTAATGACATCGTTATCCCCAACTCGTTTGACTGGGCGTCAAAATCTGCCGCCTAGCCTGAAATCCTGTGACTGCGATTCTTGTATTGCCCGGATTATCCGGGATGCATGTTATGCCGCGTCACCGCCTAACAAATTATATCCGGACCGAACGTCTTCGCACTGGCCTTAGCCAGTCGGAGTTCGGTGAACTTATGGGCCTCACCGGTAGCCGCGTAGCGCTTGCCGAACTTGAGCAACGCAAGCAAAGCGCGCGCATTGTGCTCATGGCAGAGATCATATTTGGACGACCACATCGTGACCTCTTTCCCGAGATGGTCGAGGCTATGGAGCATGTCGTCCTGGATCGCGCTGTCGCCATGGAGGCACGCCTGGCGGAGCGTAAGGATGCTTTCACAAAGCGTAAGCGCGCGCATCTGACTGCACTAATTAATCGCCTCCAGATTACCTATCACTATGACTAAGACCGCGTTGGGCTTTGCCGCCCCGGGCCTCGTTTTGGGCGTACATATCAACACCTTCGGATTTGGCTGGGTACTATTCGAGACACCCCAGAAGCTGGTGGGCTGGGGAATGGTTCGTGAGCGAGCGGGCCGTGATGTCAAACTAACCGATAGCTTCAAGCGTTTGATTGATCGTTATGAGCCCGGCGTTCTCGTCTTCGAAACGTTCGAGGACGGCGAAAGTCTCCGTAGGCCACGCATTCAAGCGCTCTATCGTACCTTCCTGGCCGAAGCTAAAACCTTAAAAGTTCAAGCCTGCGTCTTCGACCGAGATGCCATCCGGCATGCTTTTACCAAGTTTGGCGCGCAGACCCGCGGTGAGATTGCCCGGGTTATCGCAGACCGCATCGAGAGCTTCGGCCACCGCCAGCCCGGGGCACGTGAGGTTTGGAACACCCTGGATCCGCATCAGTGTCTGTTCGATGCCGCCGCGCTGGTCGTTACCTATTTCGCCGCCATGGGTGAACTAGATCCACTTGATTGAAATGGTCGACTGCCTCGCGGGCAGGCGGGAGCGCCGGAGTGATCCGACGCTCCCGCGATGTCTCGGAGATCCTTTGACGAATTCAATACGTACCAAATAAAAGCGCAATTTTCTCAGGCAATCACCGGATGCATCTCATCGACTATTTAAGCTGAATTCGGAATCTGCTGTATGGCTTAGGGCTCCACGGCCGTTGCTGTTGCGTCGGCGAGCCAACAAGGCTGAAATGACGGACGGGATCAGGTCCTAGTGCATCGTCTCATACGGAAGATGCTGTGCTCGGGACCGAGTTTTTGAAGAATGACGGCGGCGGATTTGGTCCAGAGAAGAGGCTCGGGATTAGCATTGTGTTCTTCGAGATAGCATTTGATGACGGACTGCAACTCGACGACCAAGCGGAAAACTCCGTGCCGGATGCGTTGCCGGGTGAGCTTGGAGAAGAAGTTTTCGACGGCGTTGAGCCAGGAACCCGAGGTCCGCGTGAAGTGAAATGTCCAGCGCGGATGGCGGGCGAACCAAGCCAGAACCTTCGGATGCTTGTGGGTCGCGTAGTTGTCGGCAATGGCGTGGATCAGTTTTCCAGCCGGCACGACAGCCTCGATGGTGTTGAGAAAGCGGATGAAGTCCTCATGGGTATGGCGCTGCATGCACCGTCCGATGACCGTCCCGTCCAGAACATTGAGCGCGGCAAACAGGGTAGTGGTGCCGTCACACTTATAGTCATGGGTCATAGTTGCGCATTTAACCGGCTTGTTCGGTAAGCCCGGTTGGGTACGATCAAGCGCCTGAATCTGGGTCTTCTCGTCGAGCGACAACACAACGGCATGCGCGGGCGGATCGATATAAAGGCCGACAACGTCGCAAAGCTTGACCTCGAACCGGGGGGCGCGCGAGCGTTTGAAGCTGCGGATGCGGTGCGGCTGCAAGGCGAGGGCCTGCCAAATGCGCTGGACGGAGAGGAGCGAGATGCCGGCCGCTTTCGCCATGGCTCGGCCGGTCCAGTGCGTCATCCCGCGCGGTGGTTCGCTGCAGGTCAGCGCCACCACGCGCGCGACAGTCTCGGCCGGATTAGGCGCTTTACCGGGCTTACGCGTTGCGCCGTGCAAGAGAGCTTCGACACCGGCTTCGGCAAAGCGCTGTTGCCAGCGCCAGACCATCGGCCGGCTGACACCCACGGCTGCGGCCACGTGCTGCACCGGCGCTTGCTCGGCGGATCCGAGAATAATCCTCGCCCGTTCGACGTGCTTACGCGGGCATTTGCGGTTCGGTACGATCGCTTTCAGCTAAACGCGGTCGGAATCGGATACGAGAACACAAACTGTCTGAGCCATGCAGCAAGACTCGCACGCCTGCGGCGCTTTGCGAATCCTAAGAATGCGTCAATGCACTAGATGCATGGGAAAGGGGGCTTATATCCAAATCCACAGTTATTACTGGCAGCGGACGCAAAAAGCCGATCTATCGAACATATCGTAGGGTGACTGAATCGACATTTGGATTAGGATGCTTTTCTATAACGGTCTCAGGCGGGCGTTAATCTATTGTTAACACGTTTGCTTGACATAATATTTCCGGCCACTTACTATGTTCTTGGTTTGTTCTAAGGAGGGATTCTTGAACAGTCTTCAAGACAAACAGACTTTTAACAGTCCCATCAGCCTGTTAACCGACCTTGTCTTAGGTGTTCATAGGGAGGAAACAGAAGCCGACATCGCGGCTAAAAACCTGCTTGACGAACTTTTAGATGAACTTGGCGCCAGCGTTCGATATCGAGTAGAAACGGTGGAATATGAGTCTCCTGAATATCCTCTCCCTTTTCTTCGATTCTCAAGGTCAAGTGCTTATGGCTTAGAGAAAATAAGAGAAGTGGCAGAAATGGAGCGACGTCTCCGTTGACTAGATAGCAAAGAAAAGGCCACGCTTAGCGCGTGGCCTTTTTTTGAGCCTCTTTATGCGAATAATACTGGCAGGGCACTCAGGGATTAACAAGAAGAGTGTCATAAATTCGCTCAGTTCGCAGTTGCCAAAAGGCGTCACGGTCCAAGCCTACTTCGCCGAAGATGAAATTCGACCCGACGTTGACCTCTATCGGCCGAATGAACTTGGCACAATTTGGTACAACTCATTTCGAAAACACGTCGTTCAGCCTTGGAGAAACTCCCGGCAAGCTTCAGATATCGAAATCATCAGCATGCATCTATCGTGGTACGTTGCGAGCCACTTTTTTTCACCTATTCTTTCTAACAATAGGAGTGAAATATTCGAATTTTTGCGGGATGACTTCAAACCAAATTTTGTTATCCCTTTGATCGACAATGTTTATAGATGCCAAAAGCGTATGTGGGACCATCAGATACGCTTTTACTTCAGACTTGGGGAAATTCTGCGCTGGCGAAACCTTGAAGTGATACTAGCTGACATGCTTGCAGACGCTGTTGCGGAACCCCAGCATTCCCTCAGGTCGCCAGCTAGCTATCCCTTCGAACGCTCTCCTGTTTTTGCCATTGACCACCCCGTAACGTCATTGACGAGATACGTATTAAAACCCGAGGAACCTCGGGTCTATTTGTCATACCCTATCACGGAGCCAAGGTTTTTGGGCAGTACCGGGGACAAAAGCGCGATCTTGGAAACAAACGAGTTTCGCCACTATTTCACCAAAGCGTTCACCGCTTTTGATCCCGTCACAATCGATGAGCTTCCGCTTAAGGAAATTGCTGACCAGCATGATCTTAGGCGCATTGAGGCCGCACAATCTCTGCAGGACGCTCTATTTGGACAAACATTATTTAGCAAAGCTGAGAGTGATGAACTGAAGCAAGCCAGACTGAGAACATTTCTATCTACCTGGCTTGATAAGGATGCAAGGTTGACCCTGCGTAGTTCAGACCTATGGCCACGCGATGATTCGGAAGTCAAATACTCCTTGATAGGCACGCCGCCTGCACCTGAGCAAGAGCTTTCATATCAGGAAGTGCGCGGCATTACCGTAGGCGGAGATAGTGATGACGAACACTCAGAGCTCGCGCGTCAAGTACGCCTGAGGGATTTTCGTCTCATTGATCAATCAGACTGCGTGATCGTATTCAGACCTACCCGCGGCAAGGAGCGCTGGAGCGACGGCACGGCGGCTGAAGCTCGCTACGCCTTGGACACCAGAAAGAGGCTCTTCGTGATTCACGATGAAAAAGATGCACCCCTTCGTAGCCCACCATTTGGTCAAGACCTAGCTGAACATAATCGTGTTGAAGTATCTGGTCTAGAAAACGAAGAGAAGCGTTCAGAAGTATTCGATCAAGTGCAAAATTTGATCCGATCTCGATTAAATCACACACCAACTTGACGGCTGACTATTGCGTGTTTAAACCAGCAGAATAATAGCCTAATAGAACATCTGCAAACGTAAACCCAGGGGGGGCACCGATGCGGCAAGCTTTTCGAGTTCTATGGTTCACGCTATTTGTTATATTAATATTTGCAACTCTGTGCACGGTCATATTATCCTTCTATCTCGCTAATTTGCCCTTATCAACTACCGGAGGGCACTCCTACACAATCTTAGATGGCTTATATTTACTTGTCATCAAGGCAGTGACCATATTCAGTGCTCCATCTAAGCTGACATCAGATCAGCGTGCACTTCTATATGCATACGGTAATTCAATCATATATGTTCTGAGTATAGCAGCTGTCTTCTTCTCAACTGTCACCGTGTGGAAGCAGGTCGCAGCGGTAAATGAGCTCGTACCGTTCCAAAAATACGACAGCTATCTGGGAAGAGCGCTAGGTCTCATCCCGACCATAATAATCCCAGCTAAATGGCAACTGAAGCTCGAACATAAGAGAGAAGCGGCATATAAAAATTTGTCAGTAAAAAAAATGATCTACTTTTATAAGAGCGCTGAGAGGTTGCTGATAATTTCCGGGGATTATAGTTGGCTATTCGATAATGCATGGAGCGAGGAAGTTCGGCGGCTCATATGTGAAAAGATACCGTATGGGGCTCGAATGATTTCCTATCAATCTCCGGACGAAGTTGCGAAAAGTTGGTCCAAATTCCCTGCCGCAAAGGACGCCAAGGCGATTTTTCAGGCCATTTCATTTAACCGTCATGCCAGTGCGCATAAGGCATCCGTTGTCTCCACTAACAGTTCAAAGATCTACATCCATCTTTATCAGGTTACGGGAAGGTTTTCGCGCCAGGACTCAGTTTGTGCCTTCTTCGGCGAGCGCGAAGCAGGCGCGCTCATTAGCTTCGTAAATGCCGAACTAGAGAACCTTCACGAGCGTGGCCTTTGCGACAGTGAATATCAGCAACAAAAAGCCCACATCTGCAATGACGGGAAGACATTTAATCAATCTTGAATAGGATCAATCGCCAGTAGATGTACGTTCACCCTAGCCGAACGAATCGCCTTGGCAATTTCATCAGGCGGGAATGTATTGGCCTCAATTCGACGTATACGATTAGGACCAACAATAGCTTGCACGCGGCTCATGAATGCGTCGACATTCTCTGCATAGTCTATAATTCCGCAGCCGTCTCTGAGTAATCCGTGTAGCATCTCGTCAGTTGCATTAATTAGAGCATTTTTGTTTCCACATAGCCAATAAGAGGCAATCCGAAAGCCTCGACGGCTTATCAAGCTTAGTCCATCTGCGTGTAAAAATTTGACGTTTTTTACTTCAACCGCCTCAAAAAGCTTCTTCGCATAACATAGCTGCGCAAGTTCCTTATCAACTAAAATATATTCGTCCCAACGATTCCACAGAAGGTAAGCAGCCAAAGCGAATGTACCAGCACCGCAGCCAATATCAATGATATGGCGCTCAGAACCAGAAAGGTTTATCGCCGCGGCTAAGCATCGGACGCCAACTAGGCACTTGAAAAAGTTTCTGAAGAAATACGCTTGATCGAAGCACAAAAAATTTAGGAGGGCACCGTAGTCGATTGCCGCACGCTCGCGATGAGCACGAATATATTCCTCGATCTCAGCCAATCCTACCGCATCCAACCAGTCCGCTGAAACGGGTAAGCCATCCCTAAAGTGACGGGTTGGGGTTTGATTGTCCAGTATTTGCAAAACTCTTCTATAAGCATCTAGTTCAGGCCCAAGATCAGCTGGGCGGAAGGTGTAGATCAGCTTCTCGATACGGACAGGAACTACGCGCATTTTCCCAAGTTCCCTATTTGCGCCGTGCCCGTTTAAACTAAGAGTTCAATTAAGCCGGTTCAAGCTTTTACCTGGTGGCAGGGAGGCAGTGCGGGCAGCAGGAAGCATCCGAGCGCGCTAATCGACTTTCGCAAACACTAGCTCTACCATCTGACGCTCACCGGTGCGTCTCAACCGGAGCGTCGACGCTCCCTACCAAGGGAGTGTTCGATGTTTCCGAACAAGGTCGTATCGAAGAAGGAGCTAAAAACGGTCTGCGGTATTCCTTATTCTCCGCAGCACATCGCGCGGCTCGAAGCGGCAGGGAGGTTCCCCAAGCGGATCCGGCTCGGCCAGAATCGAGTGGTGTGGTTGGTCGCGGAAATCGAGGAATGGCTGAACGAGCGCATCGCTAAACGCGATGTGGTCGATCAACAGACACAGTCCCTGTAAGGGGCTTTGGGGGGACCGGTGGCCACCGGTCCCCTCATCTTTAACTCCCGACAACTCCCAAAGAGAAGCGTTCGTCTATCGAATCTCGGACGGCACAGGCAAAGGTCCGCATGAGGACGCGATCGGCGCAAAGGCGATTGCGTATCGTTTTCGGTTCGCACACCGCGACCGGATCTCGTGCGGTTACATACGTTACTCGGGTCAGTCCCGTTTAGCCTCGGCGGGTTCGTTCTGGCACTAAAGCCGTGTGCTCGAAGCGCGCTGCTAATCGAGGCTCCAAGCGCCTTATCCAGGCCTCCAATCCATATTGTCTCCGGATCCTCACCGTCCGCGCGGCCGTGGATCGCAACCGCAGTGATCGCCTTCGCCACCATCGTTAAGCCTCGGGGCTCGTCAAACCTCTCGGAGCATATATGCTGTTCGCGGTGACCACCCTGGCGAACCAAGCCTTCGAACAGGTACAGCGAACACGAGGTGCCAGCGACTGCTGTAGCAATCTCAGAGGTACCAGGCTCTATACATCCACCATGCGGCGCTAAGATCACGACCGCCGTATCGAGGTCATGGGCCCACACTCTGTAGTCCCTGCCTTCGAATTTTGCCGCACGGAGGTCGGCATAGCAGCTAAAGCGGTCCTTATTCATGCCCAACCTGCAATGCGATAGCCTAGGGGGATACGCTCGGCGATACCGTATCCCCACACTGGTCCAGTTCAGAACTTACAATCAATGCGGAATAACAACGGCTTCCATGCCGCGTATCCCCATGCCCTATAGCCCGACTTCTCTACACAATTCTCATTCCGTATCGAACCCGCCACCCGCCCTTCAGCGCTTCCTTGTCACCAGTCTTCCGATGGCGCGGTTGGATCGTCGTTGGTCTTAGCGCCCGACCCAAACTCATGATGCGTTCGTGCCATATCGGCCTCGATATCAAACGACTCGAATGGAGCGCCCGTGAAGATAAAGTGGGATCCGCTAGTAGGCTGGGGCATGGATACCTTTGCTCGGTTTATCTCCAGCAATCTCTCATAGGCCTCGGCTGAAAGCCGCGGTTCGGCTTCGAGCGCTCCGACCGGGACCGGTATCGAGACCGCGTTCGGCGTCACGCCGCGGATGTAGCTCGCGAAATGGAGCTTCGGCTGGCCGAGGATAAAGTCGATACTCGTGCGCATGTCGGAGGCAAGCGCGCGGGCATCACTCGTTGAAGTACCACCTGCCATTTTGACCGCGGTGTTGGCGGCAAGCGACGAACGCAGCTGCGAGGTCGCCTGATCCAGAAATTGATGGGCGAAAACACATCCACAACGATACTTGCGGGCTTCGGTAAGAAAGTCGTCGATATTATTGTCGAAGTAGGCCGCCGCCTCGTCGACGACAAGAAAAGTTGGCCGGCGCTCGCGTTCGGGGATCACCGCGCGTTCCAGCACGGCCTGGAGAACGAGCGAGATAAAGATGCGCCCGAAATGTGCGGACGATCCCTTCAGGAAATCCTTTGCGGTATCGACCAGAATGATGCTGCCACGGTTGAGCTCGCTGAAAAGGTCGATCTTGGTCTCGGGCGCAGTGAAAAGGCGCGCGAGCGTCGGGTTCTCGAGGATGGCGTTCAGACGATAACGGATCTGCTCTTTGGTCTGGGCGAAGGTCTTCGAGACGAAATCCCGTTCGAAGAAATTCCGCTGAATGGGTGGTAACGACTCGATCGCTTTGCGATAGGGCGCGGGATCGTCCATGAGCGCGAGCATGTCGAGGATGGTCGCGGTCCGGCCAAGCGTCTCCGGAAGGGCCAGCATGAGACGGGCCACAAAGCGGAAGAACACACCCTGCTTGGCGGTGAGGTCCGCTCCCAGAAGTCCAGCGAAGAGATAATCGAAGGTCTGGATGACGCCGGCGGTGACCTGCTCCTTGGCGGCCTCGCTGTAGCTCGCGAGGCGGTCCCGGTTCACGTCAAAAATGTTCAGGGCCGGGGGATGCTCGATGTCTTTGGGACTGATGAGAATCAAACGATCGGCAAGCGCGCCATAGTCGGGATCGAAAAGAGCCAAATGCGAAAGCTTGTCGATGAGGTCGCCTTGGCTGTCGACAATGACAAGTGAGGGCGGATCATCCGACTTGAGGTCGTGGAGGATCAGGTTCTGCAGAAGGGTGGTTTTGCCGGCGCCTGAGCCGCCCAGCACATGCATGTGGCTATAGCGTTCGTCATAGGTAAATTTGAGCGGCACCGGTGCGAGAAGAAGGTCATAGAACGGGGTGCCTTTGAAGTAGATCTCGACGAGCGTCTGCAGATCCGCATCGTTCTCGGAAGGCTTCAAGAAAGGCTTCTTGGGCTCGTACGGATCCGCGATCCCGGAGGCGGCGCAGGTGTTCAGATGAACGGTGCGGGAAACTTCAACGAAGAGACCGGCATCGATATAGGGCTGCTGATAGAGCTCGCCGATCAAATTATCGAGAAAGGTTTTGGGTTCCGGCAGGGAATAGACAAGAGGGATGGTAAAGGGCGATGTCTCCGCGCTTTGGGGCAGCATCTCGGCGAGCCTCCCAAATATGAGTACAAGGCCGTTACCCAATAGATCGATGACGTCATCCACATGGGCATGAAAATACTCCTTGGCCCGGAGGAAATGGCGAAGGTCGACGGCTTCTTTAAGCGATAGATGGGCACGATCGAGGTCGATATCCGGACATTCGAAGATCGGCCGTTCAAGCTGCAAAAGACGATCAATGGCGCGGGTGAATACCGGGACTAAGGGCTCGGACACGTCCGAGCAGTTTGCGAAGATATTGTCGGCGAAAATCGTTCGCGTCTTCGCGCGGGCGTAAAGAGATCCCAGGTGTTGGGCGCGCACTCGGGCATAAAGCGCTTTGGTGTCGGCAAGGTCACGGGCACGCTCGTCTGTGAAGCGCCGCGCGAAGGGGGTGAAGGCCGAGTAGCGCCGTTCATCCATCACAGGAGGTCGTAACTGAGGATGATGAGCCCGGCGACGACAAACGCCGCTACGACGGTGCAGGTCACCCGAAACGCTGTAATGCCGAAAGGCAAGCCCTTTTGCTCGAAGAAGCCGACGCACCACTTTTCAAGACTGGACCAGTACCGCTTGAGCGCTTCGAACGATCGAATGGGAATTCCGTCCCAGCCTTTGGATGTGGCGAAAGCCAGCCCTTTACGCCACCAGCTGGCCATGGCCTCCAGCATTTGGTCCCATAGGCGCCGGATATAACGGCCCAGTTCTAAGTATGGATCATAGGGTGGAGCGATCGGTGGTGGCGGGCCGTCAAAGGCCGGCTCGGATTCATCGACGTCCTCAAACTCGGCATCCGTTACAATCGGGCCGGGTTCATCGACCTGGCTGCCTATGAGGGTCGGCAGGGGACGCGTGATATGGACACGCTCCTCGCCGTCTTCGTACTCCACCACCACTTCGCTGCCGTTGAAGGTCTCGGCGACTTGAAGGTAGCGGGTCACGTCCTTACAGGCATCGCGCACCGTGTCTTCGGCGTCGAGGAGCTCGCTCAGGTCCTTGCACTCGATATGGTGACCGCGGCCAAGGCTTGCGATGGAAATATTGAGGCTCATCTTGGCGAGGGCCAGCGAGAAGGCACCATGGGCAAAGCCACCAGCTTGGTCTTTCAAATCCCTCATGTTCCGCGTACGCGCCAGATGTTTTCCGGCACGCTCGAAATGCTTACGCGCGGCTTGACTGCTGTAGATCACCTGGCCGCCAAGCTTATATTTGTTGATGTTGTCGCGTTCGTCTGCGGTGTAGTCCGCGCGGACGTCAAGGCAGAAGACGACAGTGCCTGCGAGCACGCCACCCATACGCTGCGAGCGTTGAAGCTTGAGCTGCATGTCAGACCCGACTGCGGCTATGGCGATAATAGATGCGGGCAGCAATCCCGATGAGCGCAGCAATCCCACCGACTATTTTGGCAATGAGGGGAAAGCCGCCAGCAGGACGAGACAGAAACCCGATAATATCGTCCAAAATCCACGCAGCGAAGATAAGTGCGCCCAGACCCAGGGCGACTTTTTCGATTCCCTCGAGCATTGGTTCCCCCCCATGTGCCGTGAGATCGTGAGCGGCAGACAGTGACTACAATCGCAAGACGTCGCAAGACGAAAGGCGTGTCAAAACCTAAAAGGTCTTCAATGTGGGAGAATTCGGGAGTCGTTATGTTGTTTTTTACTTGGGCACATCTCGTGCCCAGCCCATGAGCTCACGGGCCCATTACGGGCTCTGCCGAATGCGGAATGACCAAGTCTGTGGTCCAAAGTGCAAAAGTGATATCAGCCCATAGGTGAATGTTGTGGAGCGCGGCTACGCATCGCCTCGCATACCGCACGGTTACAAAGCTCCTTCACGCATATACCTGTCTGTCCTCTTGAGTGTGGGTGTCAGTAAATGTCATCGAACGCGCGACGCTCACGTATGCACCGTACCCCGAAGGGCAAACGCTTGGTCATTACCTCAAGGGACATGGGGCTGTTTCGGGCGTTGAGCTATTACCGCTATTTGCGTTCAACCTATCTCCACGCATTCGTAGGTGGTGCGTCCGAGACGCTAACCGGCTGGACGGCAGAAGCGCGGCTAGGTCTTTAGTTCCATTTTACGTCCGCGATGCCGCTGTGCTGCTCGGCCCCGATGTACACCAAGACAATCATTGTACCTCGGGAAAATTCGTATACCTTATTTGATAATACGCGCGGAGAGCAGGGATGGCACTTACGAGAGAGCAACAGGACGAGATCATGCGCGCTGCCAAAGAGAACAGGGCACGGCAGGAAGCGATGCTCAGAGATCGCGAAGAGGGCGTCCCCGAAATCAATTTGATACTGCTATGTTCAGAGAGCGATCCCGCGCAATTCTCCGACGAAGTCCAAACCGAGTTGCGAAAAATTCGCGACGCCCTCAGCAAGAGCGGCATTGTGGCCGACATGCCGGTTATGATGATGGACGCCGCCGATGCCAGCGGCGGCTACGTTGGCCAGATAGTTGTCCAAGCAAAGCAGATGGGACCGGTAATCGCGTCAGCCGTAGCAGCCTGGCTACACGGCAGATACGGCCGAAAGATAACGATAGAGTTCTTTACCAGCGGGAAGCCGAAGCGAATCGAAGCGCAAACTATGGAACAGGTTGACGCGCTCATAAAGCTCGCGCGCGAAGAAGCTGAGCCACGACCGAAATGAATGAGCGATATGGTGGAACTCGCGCCCTTCGACCGCTCGATGTTGGACGCCGTTGCGGACTTCTCGCTTCGCATCTCTGCGCCAATATCGTGGCATGAACCGGACACGCCATGGCCAAGAACGTTGCGGGGAGGAACATGCTTCTTTCTTAGGTTTGCCGACAATATCGTAGGGGTCACGGCAAATCATGTAATTGAGATTTTCGAAGCCGCGACCGTCAAGACGCCCGGTCTAATTTGCCAGTTGCGCCTCACTCCCTTCAATCCAGGCGAGGCGATCATAGACCGCGATCCTGGGAGCGATATAGCCACGTTCAGATGTTCTGAAGAATTGCTCACTTTGGCAAACACAATAGCGGTTGACTGTCGAGCGGATTGGCCGCCGCCGATCCCCGAGCGAATGCGTGCGCTCAGTGTTTGCGGTTTCCCCGAGCAAATGAGAAAGACAAATCATAAGCGCGAGGTCGAGTTTGCCGCCTGGGGCGCGCTTGCCGCAGTCGAAGATATCACTGACCGGAACATACTAATCACCTATGACCCTAAGATTGTGCGTCCATCGCGATGGGCTCCTGCGATGCCGCCCGTTGGGCTCAATCTCAGCGGGTGCAGTGGAGGGCCTGTCCTAATGCACGGCGAACGAAATGGGCTTTTCCGATGGTTTCCAGTCGCGCTCGTGATCGCCGGACCGAGGCCGGAAATGAAGGAAGGCGAGGCGCAGGAGTTCGATATGATTCATCTTCGCAGAATTCATATGATCCGACCGGATGGAGGCATCGTTAGAAATGAAAGCGGTTGGCTTCCGAGAGCGTGAATAGCATTCCGGCGTTCGGAAGCCAGAGCAAACGCTGTGAAAGGGTGATGCCATGACAATCTACGACGAAATCAGTTCGGTGTTTCGAGAAACACTTCCCCACCGTCTGGCCTTAAGTAAGACGATCGAAGAATTGCCGCACATGCTTCGAGACGCCCTTAGCGGCGAAATCGGCGCGCCCAAGTCATATGCTTTGGTAGCACAGAAAATCGCCGATTGGTTGAAGACCAGTCGGGCCGACCCGCGCGCGGCATTCGGAGAGAGCACACCGATTGGTTTTGGCCGTGGGACGCGTCCAACGTAAAGAGCGAGCCGCCGATGGAAAGACACATCGCACTGCTAATTGATCTTCTCGGCTTCTCCGATGCTGTCCTCACATCGAACACACAGCAGACTGACAGCTTACTCAAATTCGTCCGACGGATTGCGACCCTACAGGGCAGATTCAATCTTGACGGTGAAGCGCCGCCAGATGGCGGACTTATATTCCGCAGCATCCGGCCGGAAGTCACAACGTTTTCCGATCTTCTGTTCCTAAGTTTTCCTTTGCCCGAAGTTTCTGCGGAGGTCCCCCCGGTGCTCACGCAGATCATAGCGGACATGTGGTTGCAGGAAGTCGAAAGATGGACCGGAGTTATTGCCGTCGAAGCGCTGAAAATCGGGATGCTGATTCGAGGCGGACTTGCGCTTGGTGCGTTATATCACGATCAAACCGAGAGCGTAACTTTCGGTCCCGCCTTGGTCCAAGCGCACGAATTAGAATCGCGGGACGCCGTCTATCCAAGAGTGCTCTTGTCGAGGGAGTTGCGTGACAAACTATCGTCCGATCCGAAACAGCGCCTACTGCGAGACAAGGACGGCTTGCTGCATCTCGACTACTTCAAGCCGATGTTCGACCATGCCATTCCGAAAGGGCCAAGGTTTCTTGACGATGCACGAGCCTGGCTGAACATCAACGTTGGAAAGATTGAAGCGAACTCGGCGGCTCTTTCAGACCGCGGTCGTCTAAGGCAGGCGTCAAAATGGGACTGGTTCAAGTCTGAACTCGTTGATGCCGCCAAGCGTCGGGGTATTTGACGCCCCTAGACGAAAGAACTCGATTGGATAGACGGATGCTCTCTGGCATGTTCAAGCGGCTCCCACCGAGCAGCGCAATTGAGGCGGTTTCTCGGCTTCGATCGACAAAGATGCAGACGAGAAGGCTTACGCGTGGGCACTCGAACACCTGCCGCGAGACTGGAAATATAAGCTGAGTCCGTCCGCGCAAACGACTAGCCGTGCTCCTATGCACGGAAAAAGCTAACGCCTGACTTGCATCGTGTTCGCGTGATCGTGGCAGTGCCAACGATGCTAACCCGGAAATTGTGGCACGCATCCGAGCGGCCTTTCTGCCCGTAAATTCTAAAGTTTCTTTACAGCCAGGATATGGCTCTTACCGAACCAGCGCGAGAGCTGCCGTAATCGTTGACAGGGCTCCGCACACCGCTACGGCGACGACAGTCCAACGCACATAGCGCCCATTTGCTCGCATGAACTCTGCGCTCCGAGTCGCAACCCATGCAGTCTTTCGTCGCTTCGGTCTGTCAGCGCAGAAAATCAACTTGTTCCGCTATTTGCGCGGCTCTATTTTCCCAATGCTCGTACATCCAGTCGGCAATTTCGCTGCCAGTCTTAGGCTCAAGCTCAATTCGTGCGCGCTGTTGCATGCCGAGGCACTCCTAGTGGATAAAATCTGACATTTGAATCCCGGGAGGGATTCCCAATTGCCCCGACGCGTGGGAGTCTGGGCTATGCGCACCGGAATTTCTGTGACCCTCTCGCCCGCCGTTCGCCGCCGCCTTCAAGCCGTGGCCCGAAACCGTAACAGCCCTCAGAAACATGTCTGGCGCGCCAGGATCGTTCTTCTGTCGGCCGATGGTATCGGCACCAACGAGATCATGCGCCAGACCGGTACCTCGAAAACCTGCGTCTGGCGCTGGCAGGAACGTTTCATGGCGGAAGGCTTCGACGGGCTGCTGCGCGACAAGACGCAGCACTCGCGGACGACGGCGTGTCGGACCTATGGAAACTGTATGCCTCGCATCATGGCTTCAATTCCGTGTTTCTGTTTTCCGATTTGATTTACTTGCACGGGATCAAGAAAATTACCGGCGAGTAGACCGTAACAGACGCACACAGAAACTTGCTGCCCGAAGTTTCGCGCGCATCTCTGGACGTGGTGGAGTTCGCGCACGCGTTCTTTGCGGCCGTATGGATCAAGCGCTTCGGGACATACATCGACGCGAAGGACAAGGTTCAGGTCGAAAACGCCCCGAAAGCCGACGACGTTGTGCTCCCGTTCTTCGTGGATATGGGCTAACGCTTCCGCGCGCCTTTGACATGCTGCCTCCGAATCGTTTACTTTCCGCACATAGCTGGGACAGTCCCCTGTCGGATAGTTGGGCTCCTCCACTTCACAGAAGCCACAGCGCGCCACTGATCGGCGCGAGAGGAGAAAACGTGACCAACAAAACGTGGACAGCGACGATCACGGACATAGTGACAAGGCCAGAAGGCGCAGCGAGAGTTTCCGTGCCGCGTGGCAACTACGCGATGTATGAGAATGAAGCTGGCGAATACGTGCTCAACCGCGAGGGCATCCCGACGTTCGTCCTGACAGCGATCGAAATCAGCACCTATATCAATACGGGCGCGCTTCGTACCTCCTCTCATTGGCCTTAAACGTTTGTCGCTTCCGGGCAATCAACGACTCGCCGGCAAATATAAGCTCCAAAGCCATCTGAGCGCCCACCTGCCAAGAAAAACCGCAACGTCAATGTCAGTGCGTCCGCCTGCTCGCTTCAGCGCTGTGTCAGCGGTCTTGATGCGTTGTTCCAGATCGCCATGCCTTGCAAGCACGCTGTGCAGCAGAGCAGTCAGTTCGTGGCCGAACTGCTCTCGCTGCTCGGCCGACGCGCTAACGAACCGCTCAACGCCGTCGAGATGAACCTGCATCAGGTCGCGGCCGGCTTGCCCGGACAAGCCGATCGCCGAGAACCATTGCCGATGTTCGATCCACGAATACTGACGCTAGTCGGCATGTTGACGTCGGACAAGAGCGTCTACAGAGGGGAAGACTCCCGTAATCTACAGATCTTCTACAATTCGTACACGAACCCGAAAAATGTGATGAATAATCATAGGTGAAGCTTGCGGTGCATTGCAGCATATGCTTGCAGATAGCGCACTTAGACTTGGCGTTACTTGCCCGCTATCGGATGACCTGTCCTTTGGGAAGGGAATGCCCAATGAGCGATCCACGGCACCACGGCTTCAATTACGCCTCCGGCTGGGGCCCTGCCTCCAAGCCGCCCATCTATCATCAAGCGAGCAAAATGGCGCGCCTCCTAAGTCAGGAAGCGGCCCGAGCGTCCGCCCAAGCTTGGAAGCTCGAAATGGCACTATGGCGGGTACGGATAGCGAGCACCGGGGGTCGAGAAGGCC
>JAJZCS010000242.1 GCA_021829055.1 Pseudomonadota bacterium | reverse complement strand
AGGGTCGGGATACGCTGCGATGGGTATTCCAGGGGCGCTGTCTAACCAGCCACCTGGCCCGACGACTGCACCCGTTGTCCAGCCTGCGACCAAAACGGGGCGTACCGCAAAGTCTGCTGCAGCTCCTGCGAAGCAAAAACCGGCCACCATTATGCCCAGATCGTCATCGCATCACAAGGTCGAAGACTTCGCCATCGATCAGACTCACACATTCGATCGCCTTCCTGCCTGGCAATTAAAAAGCACCTCTGTCTCGGTGGTGGTTGCACCCCCGGCGCTTGGCCGGCTCACGATCGCCGAAGTGAAGTCGATGGTTGCGGCGGCCATTGCCATCCCCGTGACAAGCGTGGCCGTCACAACAGCTGCATTTGTCCCGCCAGATCATGCTCTGGAGGCGAGCGCGACCAACAACGTGCCACTGTTGATCCGAGGCGGGCTCCTTGTGTTCGCTGCCCTTGCTGCTCTTTTCGGCGTGGTGGTGCCCGCCCGGGGCTGGCTTGCCGAAAGGCTGCGCCGCCCCCCCACAAGGCCGCACGGCTTGGCCGAGGATGCAGATTTCAGGGCCGCTCGGAACGCGCTCGGCGCCCCCGTTTCAAAGGAGCAAGCCCTTGTGCATGAGCAATTTCAGGAGATCGTCGGCCGCATCAAGAATGTCGCTGACATAAATCCGGTTTCCATTGCACGAACGCTCCAGAACTGGTCGCTGGAGCAGCCGGTGCCTCCAAGAAAGGAATCGTGAGATGAGTGTGGCCCAGCCAGAGAGCCTGACCGGGGCGGAAATGGCTGCAGCCGTTCTGCTGTCTTTCGAGGACCATCGTGCTGCATCTGTGCTTCGCCACATGGACGAAAGGGCTATAGCGGCGATTACGGACGCGATGGCGTCGATGAAGGCCGTGTCCTCTGACAAGACGTACGAGATTTTTCTCCGCCTCAACGCGGATCTGGAATCCGATGGTGCTATCGCGCCCGGCGGCGTCGCACATTTCAAACGCCTGCTCACGATCGCTATAGGGGAAAGGAAGGCTGCGGAAATGATGGAGCGCCTCATGCGTTCAGGCAGTGGCGCCATCGACGCATTGACCACGGCCGATCCGAAAGCTCTTGCGGAGCAGTTCAGGTCGGAACGGCCGCAGGTCCTTGCTGTGATGCTTGGACACATGGGCAGGGCGGCCGGCTCAGCTTTCCTTGCACATCTGCCGCCTGCACTCGCAACGGATGTTCTGGCTCGGTACGCACGCCTCGACCAGGTTCTTCCTTTTGCCTTGGGAGAACTGCGGGCCATGCTCTCCGAAATGCTCGGTGGGGCAGTTGCGGCCCGCGCGCCTTCGTTAGGGGGGGTGCGCGAGGCGGCCGACATTCTGAACGGCATGGGAGTGTCGATTTCAGATCGGGTCTTGTCCGAAATCAGGGAACAAGATTCCTCGCTTGCAGATCGGATCCGACGAGAGATGTTTACTTTTGACGATCTGGTCCGGCTTGCCGATCCTGCGATCCAGATGATCCTGCGGGAAGTAGACAATGGACGAATGGTTCCGGCGCTTCGGAGTGCGAACTCCGCGATGCGACAGAAAATATTTGCGAACGTCTCGAGCAAGGAAGGGGCCCTGTTACGGGAGGAACTGGAGACTGGTCCGCTGGTGACACGGGCAGACGCGCAGGCGGCGCAGCGGGAGTTCGTTGATGCTGCGCTTCGATTGGCGCAGGAAGGAAAAATTTCTCTTGCTGGTGCGGAGGACATGCTGTGAAGGCGCTCCTAACCGGCTGGACCGAACCAAGGACTACGGGAACGGTGCCAAAGCCTACAGGCTTGCTGGACCCGAACCGATGGCAAGGTGCCCTGGCTGCGGAGGTCAATAAACAGAAGGGTCGTGTTTCGGGATTTCAGGGTGCTTCGACGACCAGCGATTCCGCCCCGCTGCATAACGCCGCTGAAAGCCATGCTGAAACGAACACTTCCACGTCAGTACCTAAAGCACCGCATTCCAGCGCAGGTAATGATTCGCCCAACGTTCAGAGCGGCTCGGAAAAATATGTTTCCGCGAATCTTCCTTCGAACGGGAGCCATGGTGCGTCAGCCCGCGCAGAAATCCTTAGGCCGCCGCCCATTGAGGCGAATGCCCGTACCCAGCACTCGGCGTTAGGTGGCGCGCCAGGCGCCGGCTCGACGACGGCGGGTTGCGCCACAGGTGCCAGTAAACATTCAGCGGTAGAGACGGCACAACGCACGCATGCGCTCGCCAAAGGCACGGAACCTTCAGGGATAAAATCACGTACGGGACAAGAAGAGGCCCAGGCGGCATCGTCGGCGGCAATGCTGGAGGCCAGGGCGGCAAGCTCAACCGGTAACAAGGAAACCGGAAAGCAAAACCGGGGATCGTCAGCTGTGCCGTCAGGAGACCACCCACGATCCGAGTTTATCGTGACGTCGCCTTCCGGAGGTCCATCTACCACGGTGGGCACGACAAAGTCGCCGCCGCCAGGTACTCGAAACATGACCCAGACCAAAAAACGAGACTCATCGGCAGCATCCGCGCACCTGGCGGGAGCCGTCCAGGCATCGGGCCACGCCTTGCAGCTTCACAGGCAGCCGATGGTCTCCAACCTGCCGTCAGCGCAAGGCGTCGCCTTGCCGATCGCACCCGGGCAAAATAGTAGTGGAGGGGGAGAGATCGTGCCGCCGGCTGCCGTGCCCGTGTCGCCTGCAGGGGTGCCGGTAGATAATCTACCCGCCCACACGGCGGCGCTCACCTCGCGGCTGGCGGCAGAAGGCGGCGGAGAGACCAGGATTACGCTTCATCCCGCGGACCTCGGCACGATTACTTTAAGCATTTTCATTGCCCCGAGCGGGGCGCTGAGCGTGCGGATGGTCGCTGAAAAAGCAGCTGGTCTTCAGGCCGCCGTGGCAGCCGCGGGGGGTATGTCCCAGCATCTGTCGCAGGCCGGATTCCAGGTTTCATCCGTACAAGCTTCGCAGGGAGCAAGAGATGCTTCCGGCTCCTTCACGGACAGCGGCTCATCTTCTAATCATGGCCATCACCAGCCGCAACCTTATCCCTCGGACGCTTCCGCCGAGTCGGCGGCGAAAGGTGAGCCGGACCAATCGGTAGTCGCCTATGCATGAGGATATTCAATTCGAACCGGTCGACATGATCCGGCCGCCCGCCTCTCTAAGCAACAGGCTGCCGGATCTAACGATTGTCTACGAAAGGCTTTTTCGCGCCTTAAGAGCCCGGCTGTTTCAGGATACACGCCGCGGTATCAAGGTTATAAACGGCGGCCACCGCATTGTTCAGCACGACGATCTCCTTAACTCCTGGCCGGCAGATCCGGTGCTGTTTGCCGTGGTCGAGATCTCTCCTCTTCGTGGCTTCTCGATAATCATGATCGAAGGGCGGCTCTTATCTGCCATCGTCGATGATTTGTTCGGGGCAAGCGGAACCGAGGCATCGGATGCCGGACACGACCTTACCGCGATGGAAAAGCGGATCGGTGAAAGTGTGATAAGGATGGTTGCACAGTCGATTGACGATGCGCTTCGCGCTCACTTGGACGTAAAGGTTCGTATCCTGCGAACCGAAACTCATCCTACGCTGTCCTCGGTTGCCGATGCAGCGGAGCCCTACTACGGAATGTTCACCAACCTTGAATTAAGTGCCGGTGGCGGCGGGTTAATCGTCGGCTTTCCGTATCGCGGCGTGTATCCTGAAACA
>JAJZCS010000241.1 GCA_021829055.1 Pseudomonadota bacterium | reverse complement strand
ATAGGATGGTTGTTTCCGAGGTCAACACCAACCATGCCAGATCATTATGGTTCAACATCGCGAAGACTAAAAATTCAAGGTGATTAAAGATTATGAAAGTCCCGATTCGGTAGAAAACCAGATGCAGGCGCGTAGCGTATGACTTTTTCACAAAGGGGATTCCCGAATTTCCACGGCACTACGCCGGCATTTCGGCAAACCCAGTGCATCCGTGCACGACTGGCGGCCCCAAAGACTGAAGCCGCTGATGCATCTACAACCTGAAACCCGATGGAGTAAAAATAGAAAAATGCCTGAAGTCATGTTTGCTGGGCCCGATGGCCGGCTTGAAGGTCGGTATCATCACGCGAAGGAACGCGGTGCCCCGTTGGCCCTCGTCCTTCATCCGCACCCGCTTCATGGCGGGACGATGAACAACCGGATTACATACACGATGTATCAGGTGTTCCAGCGCCTCGGCTTTTCGGTAATGCGATTCAACTTCCGCGGCGTTGGCCGAAGCCAAGGGAAGTATGATGGTGGGATGGGTGAAATCAACGACGCCGCTGCCGCGCTCGACTGGATGCAGGCACTTAACCCTGGCCATCGCGGTCTCTGGATCGCGGGGTATTCCTTTGGCGCCTTTGTTGGTATGCAATTACTGATGCGTCGTCCCGAGGTCTCGGGCTGGATCAGCATTGCCCCTCCCGCCGCCCATTATGACTTCGGCTTTTTGGCTCCGTGCCCATGCGGGGGGCTCATGATTCATGGCGATGCAGATGAGTTGGTTCCTGAAACTTCCGTCCGAAAACTTGTCGATAAGCTAAACACCCAGAAAGGGGTGGCAGTTGATTATCGAGTTTTCGAGGGAGCGGACCACGTCTTTGCACGGCACGCAGATGCGGTCGGGAACGCGATAGAAGCCTATGTCAGCGCAGAGATCGCTCGTAAACACATGGCAATGGCCGCGGACTGACCGCTTTTCCCCCTCCGCGGCGCGGGCGGGATCGGTCGGGCCCGGATCGCGCCCGTTTTTGTCGCCTTGATCGATCAATAAAATAGCTACTCCGAGGAATTTTCTTGCTCTTAAGGATTTTGGAATCGTCATGATGCGGGCCGAACGGCATAGCGCATGCGTTGGTGCCATGTACCCCGTCTGGTGAATCGAAGCAACGCGACGCCGAGCTGACGGCACCGTGCCGTCGAGAGACAAATGTCGGACCTTTGCTTTAAAGAGACAACTCAAAGGCCTCATCCGCAAGCACTTCACTTCACGTCAAGCAGCGACCGCCGGAGCAACCCCAAGGGTCGCGGCACTTTACGAAACTGAATCCCGTCGCACCCCTGACTGAAGCCGACTTCAGTAAACATCGGCATCCGATAGGATGGCATCCCCCAGTTCGCGTCGTTCCACCTGGGCCAGAATCCATCTCAATTTCCATCCGACACCAAAGCTGAAGCAGGCGTTGAGGCTACGCACATTCCCGTCGGCAAAAGGGAGCAACGGGGCCCGGTCTTTTCATGCTTTGGCCGGTGATCATGGCCTTAATGCCTTGCCCGAATTGCCACTCCGGCCTTTCAGGCTGGCACGGCGCCAAAGACGCAGCAATGCCGTATCTGCCTGAGTTGATCCAAATCATGGCTCACACCGCGCGCCCGCGGTATAAAAACAACAACCGGTTAGCGTTTCAGCCTGATCACCGCGAAGGAGGGCAGGATCCATGGCGCTTTGGGTCCGGTTCGAGACCGCAGGAAGTACCGTGTTCGGAACGGTCAACGGCGAGATGATCGCCGACCACGAAGGTGATATGTTTGACAACCCGCGACCGTCAGGGCGCCAGACCCCGGTCGGATCTGTCACCCTCCGAACGCCATGTGATCCGACTAAAATGGTTTGTCTATGGAACAACTCCCGAACCCTTGCCGCAGCACTTCGACTTAAGGCTCCTGTCGAGCCTCTCTATTTCCTCAAAACGACAACAGCATTTCACGCCGCCAACCATCTAATCCCTCGGCCGAAAGGCTACTCGGGACGGGTTATGTTCGAAGGCGAACTCGGTGTCGTCATCAGTAAACGCTGCAAATCCGTTCCCGAATCCGACGCCCCCAAGTACATTTTTGGCTACACCTGCGTGAACGACGTCACAGCAATCGACTTGCTTAACAAGGAGCCATCATTTCCTCAGTGGACCCGGGCTAAAAATTTTGACGGTTTTGGCGTTTTCGGGCCCGTAATTTCAACGGGAATTGACCCGCGCCAACTAAGGATTCGTGCCATTCGGAGCGGACAAGAACGTCAGAATTATTCTGTATCTGACATGTTCTTCGACCCTTATCGACTCGTTAGTTTGATATCCAAGGATATGACACTTCTGCCTGGCGACATCATTTCCTGCGGTACGTCGGCCGGATCTGGCAGTATGAATCCAGGAACAATAATTGACATCGTGATAGACAGAATCGGCACACTCTCAAACACCATGGAGTGATAAGCACAGGAGAAGGCGATGAAGATAGCGGTGATTGGAGCCGGCGCGATCGGTGGACTGCTTGGTAGCCGCATGTCCCTGTCGGGGCAAGACGTGACATTCGTCGTCCGACGTTCGACCTATAGCGATGCCATCAACAGGAATGGGTTCAAGCTGATTACGCTGGATGGGCAAGAACTGATTGCGCACAACGTTCACGCAACTACCGATATCGGAGAGCCGGGAGCACAGGATCTGGTTATCCTCGCCGTGAAGGCACACCAGATCGCATCCGTCGCCCCAGGGCTAGCTAAACTGTACCATAAGAATACGATGGTGATGACAGTCCAAAATGGAATACCGTGGTGGTATTTCTGCAAGTATGGCGGTCCTCTCGACGGCCGGCGATTGCAGAGCACGGATCCTGACGGTGTCATTGGTGCGAACATCGACGCTGACCGTATCATTGGTTGCGTTGTTTTTCCTGCCGCAACCGTCATCGAGCCTGGCGTTGTCCAGCATGAGGAAGGAGATCGTTTCTCTGTTGGAGAAATCGACGGAAGCAAAAGCGTCCGCCTGCAAGAGATTTATTCAATAATTATTGCCGCGGGCCTGAAATCCTTCATGCTGAACGATATCCGATCTGAAATCTGGCTCAAGGCATGGGGAAACCTGTCTTTTAATCCAATCTCTGCGCTAACACATGAAGGAATGGCTGGTATTGCCCAATTCGCGCCGACCCGGGCTCTTTCGGTCAGCATGATGGAAGAGGCGCGGGATGTAGCTAAAAAGCTCGGTATCACCTTCCGCCACACAATTGAACGACGCATTGCAGGAGCCGAATCCGTGGGTCCTCATAAAACGTCTATGCTTCAAGATGTTGAAGCAGGACATAGCCTCGAAGTCGAGGCACTCGTTGGCTCCATCATCGAACTTGCACGTCTTGTCGAGACGGCCACGCCGCATATTGATGCTGTATACGCTTGCACAAAACTGCTCGACAAAGTCATCAGCGACAACCGCTCTGCAATCGTGCTTAAAAAATGTGCTAACATGTTAGCATAAATGACAAGATATCAATCACTCTTCTCGATACGCTTGAGCCCTGCGTTTCTTATCACGGTATTACTTATACGCGCCACATAGACATGGACCAACATAACGAATGTTTTTATATCACGCAAATGATCGACTGGAAAGAAACATTCCCATTTGAATTTTACGACCTCCTGTGTTAGAGCGTGATTGGTTTCAGTTGAATTGGGGGATTCCCGAATTGGGGAATGAGTGATTCAAGCTTCTGGCTGGAGCTGGAGGGCGGCCATGATGGTGAGAGCTTATTTGGATGATCTTCGAGAGCGG
>JAJZCS010000016.1 GCA_021829055.1 Pseudomonadota bacterium | reverse complement strand
GAACGTAAACGGCGCGATCGCCGGCAGGTCCGCGGGCACCAGCCGGTTTGCGGTATCGATCAAGGCACCCATTACAAGGATGATCAGGAACGCGCCGTAGTCGATCGCATCAAATCCGCGAGTTCCGTTCGCTTCGCTTTTTTGGAACTCGGGCTCGGCCAGCATCGGCTCAATATACGTCGGCCCGGCCATGACGCAAAGGGAACGGTCCGGCGTCTGTATGGGCCAGCAAACCAGCGCTACGCGGTGCGGGCCCGCGCCGTGGTTTAGCCCGTAGCAGCGGATGCCCTCATCTGTCGTTCTCCGGTGATTTCAGGCGCCGAGGCGCGTTGAGGCGGTGCGCCTTGGCCGCACCCGGGCTGGTCAGCCCGAGGCGGGCGTGTAGCGGCAATCCAGACCAATTTCGGACTGTGCCCGGAAGAACACACTCGTGTATGAATTGGCTCTTGGGCTGCAAGTTGAGATTGCGTCCAATCCGGCAACTGGCTATTCACGACGTCACCCAGACGTTACGAGGCCGCATAACGGTTACCGAAAAAAAACCCCACCGGCGAACCGGTGGGGCAAGTCAACAGGGAGGCTTCACGTCTGGGAGACGTCGGGATCCGAAGATCCCTATCCGGTCGGTCACGACCGGATCTCGCACGGAAGATAGTCTGAAGTGCTGCAGGAGACCCGCAGTTCATTCGGACTATCTGTCCGAAATCTACTGTTCAATATACACCATAAGTACCACAATTAAAGCGTGTATTATGTGACGCCGCCATGAAATTGACGCATATAAAGTCACGCATGCAGGAGCATCACAACCACGAACCCTCCCGGGAAGAGAAGTCAGGAGCGATTGATTTCCGCAACAATGAAGTCACGGAATACACCCACACGCTTGGAATTCCTAAGTTCTTCCGGGTACACGAAGAACATGTCAATCTTGGGTGTCTTGGCATGCGGCAAGATCCGCGTCATGCCGGCAGTGTTCTCGACGAGGTAATCTGGCACCGCGCCGATGCCCAGACCGGAACGGATTGCGATCATCACGGCCTGGAGAGAGTTGACTTCCAGTGCGCTGATGCGCCGCGATGAGCTTTCCGTCCGGCCGAGATCCGCAAGCCAGTTCACATCCATTACAGGCGGCTTGCGGTCGCCAAACAGAATGAGCCGATGGTGATCCAAATCCTCCGGGCGCTCAGGTGCCCGGCCAGCAGTCTTCAGATAGGCGTCTGACGCCCAGATCTGCCACCGCATTTCTCCAATAGACCGCTGCACCAGGTCGGGCTGGCGCGGAGGGTGCATACGGATTGCAACGTCGGCTTCGCGCATGGCGAGGTCGAGGTCGACGTCGTCGAGCAACAAAGTCATGCTGACGTCCGGGTACCGCTCCAGGAATGTTTTCAGCCGCGGCGCCAGCCATGCGACGCCGAAACTATGAGTCGTTGTAACTTTCAGACGGCCCGCGGCCCGCTCCTTGCTTTCCGTGAGTTGCGCTTCGGTCATCGCCAGTTTGGCGAAGACGTCGCGTACCGTCCGGTTCAGCTGCTCGCCCTGCTCAGTGAGGATGAGCCCACGTGCATGGCGGTGAAACAGTGGCACCGACAGCGCTTCCTCGAGCGCCGAAATTTGGCGCGACACAGCTGACTGTGAAAGATTGAGTGTGTCGCCGGCATGGGTGAAACTTCCAGCCTCTGCAACGGCATGAAAAACACGCAGCTTATCCCAATCCATACGGTTCTGGGTCATTTCTATGGCGTCCCTGTTGCTGCTCCGCGACCAATCGCGGCTTCCGATTGTTTTGTTTGCTGATCCTGCCTCATTTCCATACCTTGCCCGCGAGCCGAAGTCTCCGCAAGGAACCGCTCGGCCTCGAGTGCTGCCATGCAACCGGTGCCGGCGGCGGTGACGGCCTGCCGAAAAGTCTTGTCCTGGACATCGCCGGCGGCAAAGACGTGAGGGATCGACGTGCGTGTCGAGCCTGGCGTGGTCTTGATATAGCCATCGGCATCCATGTCGAGTTGGCCCCTGAACAAAGCCGTCGCCGGATCGTGGCCAATGGCAACGAAGACGCCTTCGGCATCGACTTTACGGACCGCACCGTTCTTCGTGTCCTCAATCATGACGCCTGTTACGGACGGGGGTGTTTCGGTTCCGAAGATATCGACCACCTTTGCGTTCCAGATTACGGAGATCTTCGGGTTAGCGGACAGCCGATCCTGCAGGATTTTCTCTGCTCGCAGTGAATCGCGGCGATGGATGAGGGTTACCCGACTGGCGTGATGGGTCAGATAGAGAGCCTCTTCGACGGCCGTATTTCCGCCGCCGATCACCGCGACCTGCTTGCCACGGAAGAAAAACCCGTCACAGGTCGCGCAGGCAGAGACCCCGGCGCCTTGGTATCTCTGCTCTGACTCAAGCCCAAGCCACCGTGCCTGCGCCCCGGTCGCAATGACGGCCGTTTCGGCAACGTAGGTGGTACCGGAATCGCCGATCGCGCGGATGGGCCGGGGGGACAAGTCAATATGCGTCACGACGTCCTGAATGATTCTGGCGCCCACATTTTGAGCCTGAGCCTGCATCTGCTCCATCAGCCACGGCCCCTGGACCGCCCCGGCGAAACCCGGGTAGTTTTCAACGTCGGTGGTAATCGTCAGTTGCCCTCCAGGTTGCATTCCTGCCACCAGCACTGGCGCGAGGTTGGCGCGCGCCGCGTAGATAGCCGCCGTGTAGCCAGCCGGGCCGGCACCGATGATCAACAGCCTGGTCGCAATCGTGTCAGCCATCATGAGCCTCGCATTTATTAACACCAATAGATCACTGAAACCGCTTCCTGCAATCATGAAAGCGTGCAATCCGTGAGGAAAAGCCGTTTGTTCGCGTTATGACGCCGGTGAACGGGTTAGTAGTCCACGGCAGAAGAACGCCGCGCCGACCCTGCCCGGCAGGATTCGGCGCCCGGAGGCATGGTCCGGCAACATGGGGTTGCAGCGGGGTCAATGGCCTGGAGCCGGCCGAACGGTGCGGGAGCCCGGGCGTCGAACGGGCCTGGTTTCAGACCAACCCGACCATTCTCCACCCGCCTCGGCAACCATCGTGGCCAATCGCCTGCTCGTTCCCCAATCGCCATCAAGCCGCACACCACTCTCGGGCAGCCGCCTCCTGAATAATGGCGTTGCGGTGCGACTGCACAAGAGGAAGGGCCCCCGCGGGCGCGTCGTCCCGGCCGGTGTCGTCGAGATGGCTAGCCTTCCATCCAGCGCCGATTCATGCGTCGTGGAAAACACTCTCATAGACCAGCATCGGCACCTCAGCGCGAACAAAATGCTCACGCTCGATCATTCCGATCGAGCCAAGCACCATCCGCGAGGCAAAATTATCCGCCCGCGCGACGGCCACGATTCGGGTCAGGCCAGCCTGTTCATGACCGTACCGAAGAGCTGCTCCCGCCGCTTCGCGTGCCAGCCCGGAGCCACGAACTTCGGCCCAAAGGGCAAATCGCAGCGCAATGCCCCGTCCGTCTGGCCGCTCCTCCAGCCCGGTGACACCGAGAAAGACCCCGGTGTGGCGACCCCGGATGGCCCAAATACCAAAACCCAGCCGTCCCCATGCCGCGACCTCGGCTCCCAGCTCCTCCGCCGTCTGGACCTTCGTGCGGATCCCGCCCAGCATCAGGGCATAGGCACGCGGATCCGCTTTCAACGCCACCAGGTCCGGCAGGTCGTGCCATCCGACGGGTCTCATTCGAAGGCGAGCCGTATCGACGTGCCAAACGGGGTTGATGCCGAGAGCTTCGGAGTGGTCCGCATGAGCGCCGGAAGGGGTCGCCATCGGAATGTTACCGCGTTAGAGGGCGGTACTTGATACGGTGGGGCTCGGTTGCATCCGAGCCAAGGCGGCGACGTTTGTCTTCCTCGTAGTCCTGGAAGTTGCCTTCGAACCATTCGACATGGGAGTCTCCCTCAAAGGCGAGAATATGCGTGGCCAGCCTGTCGAGAAACCAACGGTCGTGAGAAGTGATCACCGCACAACCCGGAAATTCCATAAGGGCCTCCTCGAGGGCACGGAGAGTATCAACGTCGAGATCATTGGTCGGCTCGTCAAGAAGAATAACGTTATGTTCGCCCTTGAGCATCTTCGCGAGATGCACCCGATTGCGCTCTCCGCCAGATAGGACGCCAACTTTCTTCTGCTGGTCAGGACCTTTGAAGTTAAAAGCTCCGACATAGGCACGTGACGGAACGGCTCGTTTCCCGAGATGAATAACATCGGTGCCGCCGGAGATTTCCTCCCAGACGGTTTTGTTGTCATCAAGGCTGTCGCGGGACTGGTCAACATACCCCAGGGTAACGGTGTCACCGACGGTAAGCTTGCCGCCATCGGGCGTTTCGGCTCCCGTGATCATACGAAACAAGGTGGTTTTTCCTGCTCCATTCGGTCCGATAACGCCGACAATGCCGCCGGGAGGAAGCTTAAAGGAAAGGTCGTCAATCAGAAGATTGTTGCCAAAACCTTTACGCAGGCGCTCTGCCTCGATGACAATTCCCCCAAGACGGGGGCCGGGAGGGATGACGATATCCGTAATTCCCGAGATCTGCTCCTGCGACTTCGCCAGCATCTCTTCGTAGCGAGTGATCCGTGCGCGATTTTTTGTCTGGCGTGCCTTGGGCGACGCGGCGATCCATTCCCGTTCTTCCCGAAGGGAACGTTGGCGGGCAGATTCTTCCTTTTCTTCTTGAGCAAGCCGCTTTTGTTTCTGTTCCAGCCAGGACGTGTAATTGCCTTCGAATGGGTAGCCGCGACCGCGCTCGAGCTCCAGGATCCAGTTCGTTACATTTTCGAGGAAGTAGCGGTCGTGCGTGACGACAATGACAGTGCCTGCATACGCTTGGAGCGTTTTTTCAAGCCAGGCCACCGATTCGGCGTCAAGATGGTTTGTCGGCTCGTCGAGAAGAAGGAGGTCAGGCCTTTCGAGAAGCAGGCGGCAAAGGGCAACGCGCCGGCGTTCACCGCCGGAAAGATTGGTGACGGGGCTTTCTGCCGGGGGGCAGCGAAGCGCATCGAGCGCGATGTCGATACGGCGATCAAGGTCCCAACCATCCTCGGCATCAATTTTTTCCTGCAGAGCCGCCTGTTCAGCGAGCAGGGCGTCCATTTTCGCGTCGTCCATCGGTTCCGCAAACTCTTCGGAAATCAGGTTGAACCGGGCGATGGCAGCGCGCAGGTCGGCGAAAGCCTCGGCAACATTCTCTCCGGCGGTCTTGTCGGGATCGAGATGTGGTTCCTGGGAGAGGTAGCCGACGCGGACACCATCAGCAGCCCACGCTTCCCCTCCGAAATTCTTTTCGATTCCAGCCATGATTTTGAGCAAGGTGGATTTGCCCGCGCCGTTGACGCCGAGCACTCCGATCTTGACACCAGGCAAAAAGGACAGCGTGATCCCTTTGAACACTTCCCGTCCGCCGGGAAACGCCTTGGTGAGATCTTTCATCACGTACACATATTGATAGCTGGCCATACTGCGTTGTCCTGATCGGGATTGGGTTGGTGGTCGTATAAGAAGCTCGGCGCGCGTGGGCAACCATATGGGCCGTTCCGCGTTGGGTGCACAGCATCGTTGTCCGGCGCACAGGTGGTTTTGCCCTTGCTCTCCGGGTTTCCGGGAAGGACCGCGGCAGTGCGCGACGCAATGCAGGGTTGTTGGCCACGTCACAGACGGCCTTTCGCTGAGCCCAGGCCGGTCGTCGGCGTTGCAAAATGCCAGCGTTGTTCCTACGCGTATTCCTCAGGCCCGAGGAATCGCGGTTTGCCCTTCAATGAAGGGTCCGGGCAAAAAAACGCCGGATCGTTGCTGTGTCCTTAAAGGACTTGTTGTTTCAGCGCGATTTCTGGTCAGCTTCAAAGAGTTCCTGTAACTCGGAGATGTTTTGCTGTAACGTTGTCATGACGCGGGATTCATCTCCCGCAAAACTGCGCGTTTCGGCCAATGACCGTTCGTCGCTTGCCTGAAAGGCGGTTATCGTTCGCTCCGCGTCGTCGTGGGGAATGCCGGCGGCTTCCAGCGCCATTTCGCCGAGCTTCAGACTCGACAATAACGTTTCGCGGACGACATGATGAGCGCCGACGTCCATCAACAACTGGGCATGACGTCTGTTCCGGGCGCGCGCCACGATGGTGAGATGAGGAAAACGCCGGCGGGCCATTTCGGCCAGTTTGACCGTGGCCTCAGCTTTATCGAGCGCAATCACCAGCACTTTTGCCGTTTCTGCGCCGGCAGCGCGCAGTACGGAGAGGCGCGTGGGGTCGCCGAAATAGGCTCGTGCGCCGAAGCGGCGCACAAACGCGATGTGGCTGGCGTCTTGGTCCAGCGCTGTAAAGCGGACCCGCTGCACCGAAAGTACGCGGCCGATGATTTGCCCGACGCGGCCAAAGCCACAAATGATGACCTTGCTCTGGTCGTCGGTTTCGAGTGGCAAAGACAGCTTCTTGCCCGGCGTTAGATAAGAGGTCGCAAGGTAGTCGAGACCGGTGAACAGAATGGGTGTGAAAAGCATCGACAAGGCGATCACGAGGGTTGCAAGATCCGACAGATGCCGGGTCATTGCGCCCTGGGCGACGGCTGCACCGAAAAGGACAAAGCTGAATTCGCTGCCTTCGGGCAAAGCGGCAGCGAAACGGAGCGCGCCTGCAAAGTTGCGGCGCTTGACGTAATCGACGACCAGCGCAACAAAAAACTTGACAACAAGGAGCGCCGCGACGCCGGTGATGACAGTGACCGGCGCGTGGAGCAGAAGCGAAAAATCTACAGACATGCCCACGGAAATAAAGAAAAAGCCGAGAAGCAGTCCCTCGAACGGCTCGATATCTGCCTGAATCGCGTGGCGATATTCGGAATCCGAAAGCAGCGCGCCCGCCATGAACGCTCCAAGCGAGGGTGACAGCCCAGCCCAGTGTGCGAGCGATGTGGTGCCGACAACGATCAGCAGAGTCATCGCTGTGAACACTTCCGGGATACGTGCACCGCCAATCAACCCAAAGATTTTTTCGACAAGAAAAATTCCGCCAACCACGATGACCGCGACGGCAAGGATGCCTCGCCCGACAGCCAGCCATGGAAGATGAACGGCCAGGCCCGTCGTCAAACTCCCGGTCAGGAGATGGTTGGCAATGTGTCCAGGCACGAACAGTGGGAGAAGGGCAACCAGCGGAACGAACGCCATGTCCTGGAACAGCAAGACTGCGAACGAGTCGCGACCGGCGGCCGTACGCAAAAGGCCCCGCTCGTTGAGCATGGGTAGGACGATTGCCGTGGACGACAAAGCCAGGCCGAACCCGAGCAGGCACGATTGGCTCCACCCGATGCCGCCCAGATGCGCCAGAATCGCGAGAAGTGCTGCACTCGGCAGCATCTGGCCAAATCCGAGACCAAGAATGGTCCGACGCAGTATCCATAACCGGTGCGGTCGAACCTCGAGGCCGATCAGAAAAAGCAACATGATTACGCCCAGCTCCGAGACGTTCTGGATTTCTGGAACGCCGGTCACAAGACGCAGCCCGTTGGGGCCTATCGCCAATCCGGCTATGAGGTAGCCGACGATGCTGCCGACACCGAAGCGGCGGGCAATCGGCACGGTGACGACGGTCGCGCCCAGCAAGGCGAGCAATGTCTCGAGCATACGTGTACCCTAGAACAGGTTTACCTGATGCGTATGCTGCCACCCTATCATGACCGGCAACGCCTGGCGTGGAGGCGTGCCGTCATGAACACCAGGTGGTATCCTCATCCGTTGGATCGCACCCGGCAGTTTTGGTGATAGTCGGGCGGGGCCTTGCGTTCCGGCATGTCCGGTTGGTATGTAATTAAATTACAAGACAACCACGTCCGGTGAATTGCATGCCGTTCAAGACCACGATGCCGGGTAATGGGCACCCATTTCCGGTTCGCTCCGAGCAAGTTCAACTTGACGACATTGATCGCCGGATTCTCGACGAATTGCAGAATGATGGCCGGATCACCAACGTCGACCTTGCGGGCCGCGCCGGAATATCGCCGCCGCCCTGCCTGCGGCGCGTTCGGAGGCTCGAGGAATCGGGGCTCATACGCGGCTATCACGCTGACACGGATGCCCAGAAGCTGGGCTGGCAAATCCAGTTCTTCGCCATTGTTGGGCTGGAGAGCCAGCGGCAGGCTTCGCTCGATTCCTTCGCTGCCATGGTTGCCGAGTGGGACGAGGTACGCGAATGTCACATGATCCGCGGCGGAGGCGATTTCCTGATGCGTTGCGTAGCGCGTGATGCTGCCCACGAGAACCAAATCACGGAGCGTCTGGTCTCGGCGCCAGAGGTCGCCAAGGTACAGACCTTGCAGACCATCCGCGAGATGGTGATGAAGCACGGTGTACCGCTTTAACCCGCAGGCGCGCTTCCCGAAAACCCGCGCACTGTTCGTTCCTACCGATCGATTTCAGCATCCAGGCCTGTTGGACAGGCGGATGCGACATCGCCATCTGCTGTTGAGCGTTCGCGCCCCGAGTTCCGGAGCTGGAACGCCCACGTTTTCGGGAAGGCACCATGACCGGATTCAATTTTGCCTTGCAGCAGAGTAGTGGCCGTGCCGAGCGTCGCGGCTTACGGTGGATCGTCCAGCAATTCACCCCGAACTGGTTCGCGGCAACCATGGGTACGGGTATCCTTGCACTCGACCTCAACCAGATCGGCTTTCACGGCAACCTGTTGCATGAAATGGCAACAGTGCTTTGGCTCGGCAATATTGCCCTCTTTGTGATCTTCACGGCACTTTACGCGGCGCGCTGGACACTGTTTCCCCGTGAGGCGGCGCGCATTTTTGCCCACTCGTCGATGTCGATGTTTTTTGGCACGATTCCAATGGGGCTAGCGACCATCATCAACGGCTTTATCGCATTTGGCATGCCGCTGTTCGGGACGGTTGCCGTTGGTATCGCGGTCGCCCTCTGGTGGGTCGACGTCGCACTGGCTCTGGTCATCGGCCTTGGAATCCCGGTGCTGATGATCACCCGACAGGATCACGCGATTGAGCGGATGACCGCGATCTGGTTGTTGCCGGTGGTGGCAGCGGAGGTTGCTGCGGCCAGCGGTGCCCTCATTTTGCCCCACCTTGCAAGTCCCGTGATGGCTTTCACCTTCGAAATCATCGGCTTCGCGTTGTGGGCGTATTCGGTGCCGACGGCTCTCGGGATTTTGGTGATCCTGTTGCTTCGCCTGATCCTGCATAAATTGCCGCCGCACGATATGGCCCCGTCGTCCTGGCTCGTGCTGGGGCCGATCGGAACGGGGGCTCTCGGCCTGTTGCTTCTCGGAATAGACGCCGGGCCCGCCTTTGCGGGTACCGCACTTGCTCCCTTGAGCGTGGCCGTACATGCCGTAGGCTTGGTCGGCGGCATGATATTGTGGGGCTACGGGGGCTGGTGGCTCGGCTTTGCGGTGTTTGCAACCATCCGGTCGGTTGGAGACCATTTGCCGTTCAATCTGGGTTGGTGGGGTTTCACCTTCCCTCTGGGGGTTTATACTGCGGCAACGTTCGCGCTCGCCAGCCAAACCGATTTCGCTCTCTTTCACGGTATCGCTGTGGCCCTGACGGTCTGCCTGGGAACGTTCTGGACGATTGTGGCGACCCGAACCCTGCAGGGCGTGAGGGAGCGCAGCGTATTCATGGCTCCCTGCCTGATCCACGGTGCGATTCCGGCTGACAGGTTTGCCGCCGATACGGTTTGATCCGCTTCAGGTGCGGGCTGTATTGAAGGTGGGGAACCCAACTCCGAATATCGATCGAGTGCCGCCAACGGTCCGCGAGGGCCGCAACCCAGGCGGGCTCCGTCGGGCGCCAGGTGAGGCCTCGATGTTACGGGATGCCGGCGCCTTGCGGGGAATCGCATTACTGCGCACAAGCGCAGCGATGCCGACCCGCAAGCGATCCCGACGTGCAGACCCCAAGCCTCGCTCCTCACCCCTGATGAAGCGTGCCGATATACCGCTGTTTCTTGCGGCGATCGCCCAGGGCAATGCGGCGCCTAGGACTGAACTGATCTACACGGATCCTTTCTCGCTCCTCGTGGCCGTCGTCCTTTCTGCTCAGACAACGGATCGCGCCGTGAACAAGGTTACCCCGACATTGCTT
This sequence comes from Pseudomonadota bacterium, assembly GCA_021829055.1. GTDB lineage: Bacteria > Pseudomonadota > Alphaproteobacteria > Acetobacterales > Acetobacteraceae > Acidiphilium. The sequence continues at coordinate 6,408 of JAJZCS010000016.1, read as the reverse complement.
GCGGCGGCACCGGATCCTGCCTCGATGGCTGCCTTGGGAGCGGAAGGCATCGCCCGCCATATCCGTTCAATCGGGCTTTGGCAGAGCAAGGCCAGTAATCTGGCGCGCCTGGCCCAGATCCTGGCCGAGCAGCATGGGAGCACCGTGCCATCCGATCGTGCATCACTGGAGGCATTGCCGGGGGTTGGACGAAAAACCGCCAATGTCGTCCTGAACGAGATATTTGGTGAAGCCACCATGGCTGTGGATACTCACATCTTTCGGCTTGGTAACCGCACCGGCCTTGCTCCCGGCAAAACCGTTCGTGCGGTGGAAGATGCGTTGGTTGCCCGTATCCCTCGGGACATGCTCCGCCCTGCGCATCACTGGCTTATTCTGCATGGTCGTTATATCTGCAAAGCCCGCAAACCGGAATGCTGGCGTTGTGCTGGTGCGTCCTGGTGCACGTACCGCGAAAAAACCCCGACAGCTCCTCCTGCCGCCTAGAATTGGGCCACGAATTTGGCATTGTACGCCCATTGAGCGTATCTTGTGGGCGTGTCGCTAACGTTCAGTTGCGGGCCATGTCGGGGTGCTGATGTGGCTCGAATGTTTCCCAGGGCAACCGCCTGTCGGCGGATCCCAACCGTAATCCGGCTTTGCGCTCCTCGCCGCTCGCCGAACCTGGAACGCGCCGCCGGAGCGCCGGCACGGCACCCGGGCGTTCAAGGAGCGAATGACTACCGCAACGCACCATGAAAATTAGGCAATCCAGAAGTGTCAATCTTTGGCGGCGCCTTGATCGCACGGGTCGGGTCGCACTTGCCATCCTTGCTGCCCTTGCTGCCACAGGCCTTGCCGCGCCGACCCTGGCCAACAACCAGCCGCTTCTCGTCATAGACCATGGTGCGTTCTATCTGCCGGCATTACGGTTTGTTCCGGCCACCGCGTTCAATCCGAGCATGCCCCCCATCCGCGCAGACTTTCATTCTCCTGCCCTTCTGCGCCTCCTCCGGTCCCAGGACGCAACTATCGTCTGGCCACCCGATCCGCATGGGCCCGGTTCCATCGTCTGGAAAGCCAACCAGGCTCCGGCGCCGCCCAGCTTGCGTGATCCACTTGGCACGGATGCCTTTGGGCGCGATGTTCTTGCCGAGGTTCTTTATGGCCTTCGCATGCTTGTCGTCTTTGGCGGGGTGCTGACCGGCGCCGCGGCCGCACTTGGGATCGCCGTCGGCGCCGTACAGGGCTACTACGGAGGTAACGTCGACCTGTTGGGCCAGCGGCTGATCGAGATATGGAACGGGCTTCCGGTTCTGATGCTTCTGATTCTTGCGGCAAGCATCACTGCGCGGACTCTCACCACCCTGTTCGTTGCCATGCTGGCCCTGACCTGGACGGGCCTGATCCCGGTGGTGCGGGCAGAATTTCTGCGTGCTCGTCGGCTCCATCATGTCCGCGCCGCGCGCGCGATCGGCTTGTCCGACTGGTCCATCATCCATCGCCATATTCTGCCCAACGTCACCGCTTCCCTCTTTGCTTATCTGCCGTTCACGTTCGCCGGCTCGATCGTGCTGCTTTCCAGCCTCGATTTCCTCGGCCTTGGCCCGCACCTGGCAGGTGCCTCGTTCGGCGCTCTTGCCGCGGAAGCCCGCGATCATCTTGATGCACCCTGGCTTGCCGTCACTGCAATCTCGGGGCTTGCCGCGCTGCTTATACCGTCAGCTCTTCTTGGCATCTCCCTTCGGGATGCCCTGGATCCGCGCCACGCCCACAACCGGAGCGGCGGCCCGTGATCTGCTCCTGATGAATCTCGTTACGGTTCGCGACCTGGTCGTTGCGAATGGCGCGCAATTCCTTCTCGAAGGCGTTCACATCGATATTGCTTCCGGGGAGTCGGTCGCTCTGCTTGGCCGGTCCGGTGCCGGCAAGACCCTGCTCGCTCGCGCGTTGCTCGGCCTCATTCCTTGCGGGCTCAAAGCCTCCGCCACGTCCCTGATCGTTCTTGGAACCGAAATTCTATGCGCCCCTCCGGTTACTCTCCGGACCCTGCGAGGCGGCAAGATCGGTTTCGTATTCCAGGACTCGCTGGATGCCTTGGACCCGCTGCGCCGGGTTGGTGCTCAGATCGAGGAAGCGATCGCCTTGCACCAGCCTTTGTCGCGGGCCTCGCGGCAGGCACGCTGCGAGTCGCTTATGGCCGAAGTCTGCCTCGATCGCGACGATTATCCGCACGCGCTTTCAGGCGGAGAACGTCAGCGCGCCGCATTGGCAATCGCTCTGGCCAATGATCCCGACTTGTTGATTGCCGACGAACCCACCTCGGCGCTCGACCCTGACCGCGCTGCCCAGCTTCTCGCCCTCATCGACAGCGCGCGGTGCAAGCGTCAGCTTGCGACGATTTTTATTACCCACGATTTTGCGCTGGCGCGCCATCATGCCCGGCGTGGCGTCGTACTCGAGCGGGGTCGGATCGCGGAATGCATTGAGTTTTCTGCAGGAAAGCCCCTTCCGAGGACCGAGATCGGGCGCGCCCTAGCGGCCGCTGCCGAGCCGCCCGCGCCCCCAGCACCCGTGCTCCTGCCGGCTTCGCTTCCGCTCTTGAATGTGCGCGACCTGACGCTTCCTCGACTGAAGTTGCCCCCCATCAATTTTGCTGTTGTGCCAGGCGAAACGCTCGCAATTATTGGCCCGTCCGGGGTTGGCAAGACAACGATTCTGCTGGCGATCGCCCGGCTGATCAGATCCCCGGGCACCATCCACCTTTCCGGCGTAGACTTTTCGTCTTTGCGGGGAGCAAAACTGAGGCAGATGCGTCGGAGACTACAGATCCTGTTTCAGGAGTCCGGCGCGAGCCTGTCGCCGCGTATGACCGTCGGGGCGATCATCGACGAGGGCCTGCTTCTTCATCACCCCGACCTAACCGTGGCGCAGCGCGGTGCACGCATTGCTGAAGCTCTGGAGACTCTCGGCTTGGATCTCCGAATCATAGCCCACCACCCGCAGGCGCTTTCAGGCGGTGAGTGCCAGCGCATTGCCATTGCCCGCGCCCTCGTGCTGCGGCCCGATGTGCTTCTACTCGACGAGCCAAGCGCCGCGCTCGACAGCGTTACCCGCGCAAACCTGATAACAACATTGCGTGCCCTGCAGGTGGAACGGCGCTTTGCCTGTGTGGTCGCAACCCATGACCCGGTTCTTGCGGCAGGCCTCGCTCATCGCTGGTTATCGTTACCAAGACTTACCCTTTCCCTTGCTCCCCCAACCCCATATACGAACGCACAATCCGGGGGAGACCATCCTTCGTATGGCTGACGGTAACCGGGACAGAGCTTTGGAGCCACGATGCGGAACGGCGTGACGTTTGTGAAAATGCACGGAGCGGGCAACGATTTCGTTGTGCTCGACGGACGTGCGCGAGCGATTGCCGTTGCTCAGGATGATGCTTTGCGGATCGCTGATCGCCATCGGGGCGTTGGCTGTGACCAGATCGTCCTGATCGAATCTGCGGATGACGCCGACGCCTTCATGCGCATTTTGAATGCGGATGGTTCGGAATCAGCAGCGTGCGGCAACGCAACACGATGTGTCGCCGCCTTGCTTGCAGCCGAGAACGGCGCCCGCCAGGTGTCCATCCGCACCAATGCGGGTATCCTCCAAGCCACCATCAAGGGTCCAAATCTCGTTGAAGTGGATATGGGGGAACCGCGGTTCGATTGGTCTGACATCCCGCTTGTCGAGCCCGCGGATACTGCATCGTTGCGACTCGCCATGGGGCCTGTGGCCAGTCCCGCCGCATGCTCAATGGGAAATCCCCATGCCACGTTCTTCGTCGACGATCTGAAGCACCTGTCTGTCGACACCCTTGGACCTGCACTGGAGCGCGCCCGGATCTTTCCCCAGCGCGCCAATATCGGCTTTGCCCGGATCGATGCGCCCGATCGTATCCGCCTTCGGGTCTGGGAGCGTGGAGTGGGCATGACACTGGCTTGTGGCTCCGGTGCCTGTGCGGCTCTGGTCAACGCCCATCGCCGTGGACTTGCTTCTCGTCATGCCGATATTGAAATGGACGGAGGTATTCTCAGCGTTACCTGGCGCAATGACAACCATGTGTTGATGGAAGGACCGGTTGTCATTGCCTTCGAGGGCACGCTCGCGCCTGAAATGCTGGTGGCATGAGCGTCGAGATCCTTACCTTCGGTTGCCGCCTGAACGCATTCGAAAGTGAGGTCATGCGCGGGCATGCGCAAGCGGCAGGTGTTGATGATACGTTCATCATCAACACCTGTGCCGTGACCGCAGAGGCTGAACGTCAGGCTCGCCAGGCTATCCGTCGAGTCCATCGTGAGCATCCCGGCGCAAAGATCGTTGTGACCGGGTGCGCCGCACAAATTGACGCCGCCCGCTGGTCACACCTATCCGGCGTGACCAGAGTTCTGGGGAACGTTGAGAAGTTGCAAGCCGAAAGCTGGCAGTCGACCGCGCCCAGACTCGTCTCGGATATCATGGACGTTCGTCAGGCCGCGGCCCACCTGATCGAAGGGTTCGGCACTCGCGCGCGAGCGTTTGTGGAAATTCAACAAGGGTGCGATCATCGCTGCACCTTTTGCGTGATTCCATACGGCCGCGGGCCGTCCCGCTCGATTCCAATGGGCGTGATCGCCGATCAAATCCGGGTTCTCGTCGGCAAGGGCTACCACGAGATCGTCCTGACGGGCGTCGATCTGACATCATACGGTACAGACCTTCCCGGGAGTCCCAAACTGGGGCAATTCGTCCGCCGTCTTCTGGCCGCCGTCCCGGAACTTTCGCGTCTCCGCCTGTCTTCGATCGACCCGGCGGAAATCGATGAAGATTTGTGGCATGCGTTTGGTTCAGAAAAAAGACTGATGCCGCATCTGCATCTTTCGGTTCAGTCCGGCTCGGATATGATCCTCAAGCGCATGAAACGCCGTCATTTGCGCTGCCATGTTATCGAGGCTGCAGACCGCGTCCGCATGCTTCGCCCTGACGTCGCGTTGGGCGCAGACCTTATCGCCGGATTTCCAACCGAAGATGACGCGATGTTTGCCGATACGCTCAGCCTCATTGAGGAGGCTCACCTCGACTATCTGCATGTGTTTCCGTTCAGTGCCCGTGCCAAGACCCCAGCTGCCCGGATGCCGCCGTTGCCGATGGCGGAACGTCGTGCCCGGGCCGCCCTTTTACGGGAGGCTGGCGCCCGCCGTGTCGCTGCACGGTTCCGGGCCATGATCGGCAGGCAGATTCCGGTCCTTGCCGAATCTCCGGATGCTGGGCATGCCGAAGACTTTTCTCCGGTCCGCTTTTCGACTCCTGTGGAGACGGGGCGGATTGTTTCGGCGACCATCATCGGCGCCGATGAGCGTGGCCTTCTTGCCGGTGCCACCTGATGGCTCTCGGCTTCCTTACACGCCTGAAATCAGGCCTCGCCAGGAGCACGACAAAGATATCGGCCGGCATCACCGATGCCTTTACCAAGCGGAAACTTGACGATGCCGCGCTTGAGGAACTGGAAGAACTGCTGATTGCGGCCGACCTTGGTCCGGCCGTCGCTGCCCGGATTATCAGATCCTTCCGACGGACCCGCTTTGGTCAGGATGCTTCTCCTGCCGAGATCCGTGCTGCACTGGCGGATGAAATCGCCGACATCCTGGCTCCGATTGCGAAGCCTCTCGACATCAGCGCAAAAAAGCCATTTGTCGTGCTGATGGTCGGCGTCAACGGCACAGGCAAAACAACGACCATCGGTAAACTCGCGCAATTCTATCGCGAGCAGGGACGTACGTCGATGCTCGTTGCCGGTGACACATTCCGCGCTGCCGCAGTCGAACAGCTGCAGGTTTGGGGGCAGCGCGCGTCTGTGCCGGTCATCGTCGGCGCTGCGAACGCGGACCCGGCCGGGCTTGCCTTTGATGCCATGGCTCGCGCGGAACGTGACGGTGCCGATCTTCTGTTCGTTGATACGGCCGGGCGTCTACACAACAAGGGAGCGCTGATGGAAGAGCTCCGCAAGGTTGTTCGTGTCATCAAAAAGCGCGACGAATCAGCCCCGCACGCCGTTCTCCTGACTCTGGATGCGACAACCGGCCAGAACGCGCTTGCGCAGGTCAGGACTTTCAAGGAAATGGTCGATGTTACGGGCCTTATCGTGACGAAACTGGACGGATCTGCCCGCGCCGGTATTGTCGTTGCCCTCGCCGAAGCCTTTGCGCTTCCGGTGCATGCCGTTGGTGTTGGCGAGCAGGCTGCCGATCTTCGCGCCTTTGATGCAACGGAGTTCGCAAGCGCCCTCGTTGGAAGCGGTTCGGCTTAACCGAAGACCGGCTGCGGCAATCGCCATAAGAAGGCTGCTCCCAAGCGCGTCGTCGTACTCGTTTTCTCAGCCACGTATCGTTAACTGACGGTCAGCAG